>JACPXS010000059.1 GCA_016196415.1 Candidatus Omnitrophota bacterium | reverse complement strand
TCGGCGGACGGTGCTCAATGGGACGGAATATCTCGGTGACAATGGGCCCTTTGTTGTCGAGCGGCCGCCCCAACGCATCAACGACGCGGCCTAAGAGCGCCGGCCCGGCCGGGACCGACGCGATGCGGTTGGTGCGCCGCACCACGTCCCCGTCTTTGATGTGGCGATCCGACCCCAGGATGACTGCGCCGACGTGGTGTTCCTCTAAGTTGAAGACCATGCCCATGGTCTGGCCAGGAAATTCCAGCAGCTCGCCCGCCATCGCATCGTCCAGGCCGTAGAGCCGGGCGATCCCGTCGCCGACTTGAATGACCCGACCGATGGAATCCAAGTGCACCTGGCTGCGGTAGCGCTCCAGTTCCTGCTTGAGGGCCAGGGAGACTTCTTCAGGACGAAGACGCGTCATGATCTCATGGGACCCGAATGGTGCGTAAGCGTTGCCGCAGTTCGGTGAGCTGCCGCTGGATCGAGCCGTCGATCACTCGATGGTTCACGCAAATCTGCACCCCGCCCACCAAGGCGGGATCAAGCTCCGGTTCAAGCTCTACCTGCTTGTGCTCCAAGGCGGCCACCATGAGGCGCAACCGCTCATGGAGCGCTTCAGGGATAGGGTAGGCGGAACGCACGACGGCTCGCAGGAGGCCGCGATCGTCATCGACGCTGGCTCGGAATGCCTCAACGATGTCCGGCAGCGCATCGGCCCGGCCGAAGACCACGGTCATCTTGAGGAAGGCCTTCACCAGATCGGGCAAGGACGGCTTCATGAGCCGGTCCAGGAGCTCCACCTTGTCGTCCGGCTCGACATCGGGATTCAGCATGAACTGCCGAAGCGCCTGGTGCTCGCGGAGGAGCTGGCCGATCAACGTCAGGACCTGCAGGGTGTCGTCGATTCGGCCCTCCGCTTTGGCGGATTCAAACAGCGCCTGGGCATAGCGCGAGGCGACGGGATGTGCCGAGAGCATGGTGTGTGAAAGATTTCACAAGCGCCCGCACAAGCATGCGCCGGCTAGGGGCGCGCGGCGCTCCGCTCCAACTGCTCCAAGTCGTCCAACGCCGCCTCGACCAAGTGGCGGTCGGTCTTCGGGTCAAGCTTCTGGCGAAGGAGCCGCTCAACGGCTCCAATCGTCATGTCCGCGACGTGGTCTCGCAGCGTCACTTTGGCCTTCGCCAACTCCAGTTCCACCGTGTCCTTGGATTTCGTGATGATCATACTAGCCTGGGCGCGGGCCTGTTCCTGGATCTCCACGGCGATGCGCTTGCCCTCGAGGATGGCCTGCTGAATTTTCGTGCGCGCCTCGTCCTCGATCTTGGCAAGCCGCTGGCCGTACTCGTGCTGGAGCCTGGCCAACTCCGCCTTGTGCTGCGCGATCTCTCGTAAGCCTTCTTCGATGCGCGCGCGGCGCTGATCGAGCATCCCCAACAGCGGCCGCCAGGCGAACCGTTTCAGGATGACGTACAACAGCAAGAATCCGACGGTTTGGACGCTCAGTTCTTGGAGGGTGTGCGCAAGGTCCATGCGGTTGGGTCCGTGACGCGCTAGATCTTTCCTCCGAACGAAAACGCCACGATCATCGCATAGATGGTCAGCGCCTCGATCAGCACGCAACCGGCCATCATGTTGATGAGAATTTTAATCGCGGCTTCCGGCTGCCGCCCTGTCGCATCCATCGCCGATGAGACCGCGCGGCCCAGGGCGAGGGCAGACCCCACCCCCGTGGCAGCCACCATCAATGGAATGGCCACTGCTAACATCGCTTTGTACTGTTCAGGTCCTTCCGCAACCATCGTCCCTCCTTCTGTTACGTGACGTGCGAAGCGCGTCACACGGCATGCGCGCGCGCTCTTTCCTGCTCTTCATGTGGCAACATGAGGGCCAGGTAGATGGTCGTGAGCAACGCAAACACAGCGGCCTGGACGAAGCTCGTCAACAGCCCTAAGAACAGAAATGGGATCTGAAGCGGAAGCACCGGGGGCCAATGCAGCGCGCGGGTGAGTGTGGTGGCCTGCTGAACGATGACGGCGATGAGCACATCTTCGCCGAAGATGTTCCCAAACAGCCGCATCGAGAGGCTGAACACCTTACTGAACTCACCAAGCGCGTGGATCACTAAGATCAGGGGGGAGACGCACCACAGGATAAGGTGGCTGGGGCTGCCCAGCATGTGGTAGAGATACCCCCTCAAGCCGGCGGCTTTCAGGCTGGCCGCGTTGACGTAGACGACGGCGCAAAGCGCTAAGGGAACTGTGGTGAGTGGCACGGGGAGTCCGATCGGGGACGGAACAGCGCTGGTCACTGGGGATCTCATAAGGGGGATGAGCCCGAGCGCGTTCATGACAAAGATGTAGAGAAACAATGTCACGAGGAAGGGGGTATGGGCCTCCCCTTGCGGGCCTAAGATCCCGCAGACCAATTGATTACACGCGTCAACAATGACCTCAAGGCCGTTCTGAAGCCCTGTCGGGATCAGCGACCGCTTCCGAGCTCCCCAACACGTGAGCCCGATTAAGAACAGCATGGCGAAGAACGTATACCACAGGTTTTGCCAGTGGAAGAGCCAAGCCGCCACCGCCGAATGTGCAAAAGACTCGTGGAGCATATGGAAGACGGTGGGCAATTCTGCGGTGGCGTGTTCTGTCTCACCGTGCATGGGCGTTCATCTCCACCACCAGCCGCCGCAATTGAATGAAGAACATCGCGATCGGGACTGCGAGTCCGACCGACACCCCCAGGAGTGCCCTCCGGAAGAGCGCGATCAGCCACCCGCCTAGTGCAAGCGATCCGAACACGATTGCGAGGAATTCAATGAGGGCTCGACCGCGCTGTCCTTCGCGAGGCTGCACAGCCCTTCGTCCCGCCCAAACGATCGCCGCGCAGTTGACCACCATCCACCCGCCGACCACAAAGCCGCTCACTGCGACTTGGTACTGACGGGTGAGGCCTCCCAAGACCAGCACCACAAATCCTAATACCCCAAGGCTGCGGAGAACAAATTGGCGATAGAACAGAGCGGCTACGAGTTCCCAACGCTGTGGCGCCCGGCTCTGGCGACCCATCGGAGAATGCGATACACCTCAATACCGGACCCGATGCCGCCCACGGCTGCACCAAGCACCAGTGCTCCTGGCGCGGTGTGCCACCGCCGATCCAACCAATGGCCGACAAGCACCCCCACTAACGGGCCGGCTGCTAACACAATCGGCACTGTCAGCAGCATGCCTAAGCGGCCAAGGAGTTGGAGGTCCTTCCAAGCAGACAACGAGCGCTCCTGTCTGGCTCGCGTCCTGAACCAGAGACTCGTTGAATATTTCCGTAGCGTTTCTCGTGCTCGGCGAGCACGGACGTTTGTTAGCGAATCTCTAGCCCAGGACACTAGGGTACGCGAGAACGTATCGCGCTCGCTCGGATGAGCCGTTAGGACCGAATGTTCGAAGCCATCGAGATGGCTGGAAACGTGGGCGCATTATAGCACACCCTCAACGCCCAGCAGCACAAAAATCCAGGCGCCAATGATTCAAAGACTGCCTCTACAGATTCACAACAGCGCTTGGCCTCACCCAACCCAGCAGCGGGCCTGGGAACAACCCGAGGAGAAGCGTCGCCACCGCGCAGACAACCAGGGCCACCCCCAACGCCCACCCGGCGCGCAGCGGACCCGGCTGCGTCGGTGGGGCGAAATACATCAACCGGATGATGTTCGCATAGTAGTAGAGCGCGATGGCGCTGTTGAGGATCCCGGCGATCGCCAGCGATGACTGGTGGGCCTCAAGCGCTGATCCAAAGAGGAGGAACTTACCGAAAAACCCCAAGAGGGGTGGGATGCCGGCGAGCGACAGCAAGCAGATCGCGCCAAGGAGCGCCAGCCACGGCGAACGGACGGCGAGCCCTCGAAAGGCCTCCAACGATTCGTTGCCGGTATCGTTCACGACCGCCACCGCGCAAGCAAACACTCCAAGGTTCATGAGCAGGTACGCGACGAGATAGAGGATGAGCCCCTCAAGACCGAGGCGCGAGTTGACGACAACCCCAATCAGGAGATAGCCCGCCTGCCCGATGGTGGAATAGGCCAGCAGCCGTTTCACGTTCGTCTGGGTGAGCGCGGCGAGGTTGCCTAGGGTCATCGTGACAATCGTCAGCCCAACGACGATCGGCTCCAGCGTCGGCCAGAAGGGCTT
Organism: Candidatus Omnitrophota bacterium; assembly: GCA_016196415.1. Next base: position 13,198 of record JACPXS010000059.1, on the reverse strand, counting down.
CAGGGCTTCCATGAGCCGCACCAGGAGCGCGACGCCGGCCGCTTTCGGCCCCACAGAGAGCAGGCCGGTCACCGGGGTGGGGGCGCCTTCATAGACATCCGGTGTCCACATATGAAAGGGGACCATGGAGATTTTAAACGCCAACCCGGCCAGCAGCAGCGCGATGGCCACGACGATGGCGTTCGCCAACGGCGGTTCCAACCCCGTCGTCGCGCCCAAGAGTCCGGAAAACGAGAGGCTCCCGGTCAGGCCGAACAGCAGCGACATGCCAAAGAGCATGATGCCCGATGAAAGCGCGCCGAAGAGCAGATACTTCAGCGACGCCTCGACCCCCCGCCGATCGTTGCGCCACCCGACGAGGACGTACGAGCTCAGGCTGACCAGCTCCATCGCAAGATACGCCATGAGCAGGTGGGCGGCCTCCGCCATCAGCATGAGTCCCAGTCCAATCAAGAGCAGCAACCCGAGGCACTCCGCCCGCGCGGAGCCATCGAGTTCGCGCGAGGAGCCCGCCAGCAACACGACGAGCGCCACAGATCCCAGGGCGATCCACCGGAAGGCAACGCTGAACGCATCGCAGACCAGCAAGCCGGAGAACGGGCTGGTCGCCGCCGGCGTGCGCCACAACGCCGCCGCGCTCGCGAGAAGCGTTCCGTACGTCGCGAACAGGGACGTGAGTGGCCGCTTCGCCAAGACGCCGACGAGCAGGACGAGCAACGCCCCAAGACCGAGCACCGTCTCAGGCCACCACGCATTCAGACTCTGTAACAGCACCGTGCTCATCTCCGCACACCATCAACATGACACATGGCGATGCCGCGGCTATCTCCCGACGACGCGCGCGATCAACTGTTGAATCGCGCTCTCTTGGATCCGCAACAGCCACAGGGGAAACACGCCAAGCGCCAGCGTCAATCCAAGGAGCGGGACGACGCTCACCAGCTCTCGAAGGGTCATGTCCGACAGCGCGCTCCAGCGCTCATTGAGCGGCCCCAGCAAGACCTCCCGGATCACTTTCAGCATATAGGCGGCCGCGATCACGATCCCCAGCACGGAGACAATGGTGTGCCAGCGCCAGACCCCGAAGGCGCCGATGAGCGAGAGGAACTCCGCCACGAATCCGCTTAAGCCCGGCAGCCCCAGCGAGGCCAGGCTGAAGAAGGTCAGGCATCCCGCGTAGACGGGCAGGCGCGCTCCGAGCCCTCCGAATGTGCTCAGGTCTCGGGTGTGGGTCCGGTCATAGAGCACCCCGACGAGCAGGAACATGGCGCCGGTAATCAGGCCGTGGCTCACCATCTGGAACATGGCGCCATTGAGCCCCTCCGGCGTGAGGCTCGCCAGTCCCAGCAGCACAAAGCCCATGTGGGACACCGAGGAGTACGCCACCAGCCGCTTAAAATCGGTCTGGGCCAGCGCCACGAACGCCCCGTAGACGATGTTGATCACGCCCAAGAGCGCCATCATCCCGCCAAACCACTGCGCGCCCTGGGGGAAGATGGGATAGGCGATCCGAAAGAATCCGTAGCCGCCCATTTTCAGTAGCACCCCGGCCAGCAGCACGCTGCCCGGCGTCGGCGCATCCACGTGGGCGTCGGGAAGCCAGGTGTGGAATGGGAAGATCGGGACCTTGATCGCAAAACCCAGGAAGAAAGCGACAAAGAGCAGGCGCTGCAATCCCAGATCGAGGGGGTGGTCCAGGCTCGCAAGGCTCAGGAGGTCGAACGTCTGGGTGTGCAGGTAGAGCGCCAAGATGGCCAGGAGCATCACCAGGCTTCCGGCCAGCGTGTAGACAAAGAACTTGAATGCCGAGTATTCCCGACGGCCGCCGCCCCAGATCCCGATGAGAAAATACATCGGCACCAGCACGACTTCCCACACGACGTAGAAGAGAAACAGATCCAGCGCCAGGAACGTCCCTAGCATGCCTAGTTCGAGCAGGAGGTAGAGCGCGTAGTACTCTTTCTGCCGTTCGGTGATGGACGCCGACGCCACGCACGCCAAGAAACTGAGCAACCCGGTGAGGATGACCATCGGCAGGCTCAGGCCATCCACCCCAAGATGGTAGAAGATGTTCAGTTGCGGAATCCACGAGAGACGTTCCTGAAACTGTACCGCGGCAAGACCCGGCTGGAAATCGGCCAGGAGCTTGAGCGTCACCAGGAGGGCTGCGCCGGTGGAGGCCAACGCCACGCCTCGGATGACCCGATGCGCCGTTCGCGGCAACGCCAAGATGACGACCATCCCCACAAGCGGACACGCCAGCAAGACGCTCAGGATCATCGACCCCCGCCCTTCATCGTTCCCTGCCTAATGATGATGCAACACGACGGACAACACCACGACCGACACCACGACCACCAGCAGATAGTGCTGCACGATGCCGGTTTGAACCCACCGCAAGCCGATTCCGGAAGCCCGGATCGCCTGCGCAAGGCCGTTGACGAACCGGTCCACTACCAACCGATCGAAGCGTTCTTTCCAGAGACTCACCGACCAGCCGGCACTGCCTATTCCGTCGACCGCCCCATCGATCACCCGTCGATCAACGTGAGCCAGCCGCTCCGTCAAGGCCAGCACCGGTTGAATGATGAAGCGGTCATACCACGCATCCACGTGGTAGGCGCCGGCCGCCCACGTGTACAGGCGATGCCCAAGCGGCCGCAGGCTCGTCGGGAGAAGATTGCGCCGCCGCACCCCCACGATCCACGCCAGGGCAACCCCCGCAGCGAGCGAGACGGTCGAGAGGCCTGCCACCACCGGATCAATGTGCGCATGCACATGCGGATCGCCAAGTAGGCGAAAGAGCGGATGGCGATACCACGGCGATTCGACCAGCCCGATCGCGGCCGCGCCGGCTGCGAGGACGGCCATGGGCAGCACCATGACCCAGGGCGACTCATGGGCTGGGCGCTTGGGGTGGCCTGCGGGGCTGGGTCGCGGGCCGTGGAAGCAGCGGAGGTACAGCCGAAAGATGTACGCGCTGGTCATGACCGCGCCGCCCAAAAGCGTCCACATCAGCCAGGGACGGTTCTGTTGAGCCGCCAGCAGAATCGTGTCTTTGCTCCAGAACCCGCTGAGCAAGAAGAGCCCGCTCATGGAGAGCGAGGCGATGAGAAAGCACGTCGCGGTCCACGGCATCTCGCGCCACAGCCCTCCGAGGTGCGACAGCTCCTGCTGGTGCGTAGCGTGGATGACGCTGCCCGCTCCCAGGAAGAGCAGCGCCTTACACCACGCGTGGGTGACGAGGTGAAACATCGCCGCCGACATCGCCCCTAGCCCAAGGGCGGTCATCATGAGCCCCAACTGACTGAGGGTGGAATAGGCCAGGACCCGCTTGATGTCCGTCATGGTCAGCGCCACCGTTCCCGCAAGCACATGGGTCAGCAGCCCGATCCCCAGCACTACCTGGAGGCTCTGCGGGGTGAACAGGGGAAGCGTGCGGGCGACGAGGTAGACCCCGGCCGCGACCATCGTGGCGGCGTGGATCAGCGCTGAGACCGGCGTAGGGCCTTCCATCGCATCCGGCAGCCAGACATGCAGCGGAATCTGGGCGGATTTCCCCACCGCGCCCAGAAAGATCAGCAAACTGACGGCGGTCAGCAGCGGAACCGGCAGGCGGGCTCGGACGGCATCGAGCTCGCTGAACTGGAGCGCGTGCGCGGTCCAGGCCAGGAGGAGAATCCCGATGAGCAACCCGGTATCGCCGATTCGCGTGGTGAGGAACGCCTTGCGGCCGGCGGCGGCGGCGGATGGCTTCTCGAACCAGAAGCTGATGAGCAGATACGAGCACAGTCCGACCAGCTCCCAGCAGGCATAGAGCAGCACGAAGTGATCCGCCATCACCAGCCCTAGCATGGAGGCGCAGAAGAGCGAGAGGTAGGCGAAGAACCTGGAAACGCGCGGATCGTCGCGCATGTAGCCGATGGAGTAGAGCAGGATCATCGTCCCGATCGAGGTGACGACGGAGAGCATGAGCCAACTCAACCCGTCAACCGACAGCCCGAACGCCCAGCGAGGATCGGAGGCCGACAGCCACGCCCACTGCACCCAGAGGCGATGGCCGTGGAAGACCGGCTCGGCGATCGACAGCGTGAGGGCGCACGAGCCAGCGAGCGAGGCGACGGCGACCCAGGCGCTCCACCGCATGAGTCGGCGCCCGATGAGGATCAGGATGACAAACGCCGCAAGGGGCAGCGCGGGGATCCAGAGAAGCGCCGGCAGGAGGATCGCGGCGGCGGGGTGGAGCGGCAGCGCGGCGTGTTCCATCACCCCTTCAGCAGATCCACGGAATCGGCATCGATCGTCTTCGCATTCCGCCAGAGGCTGACGATGATCGCCAATCCCACCCCAGCCTCGCACGCCGCGAGCGCAATGATGAAGAGCGCAAAGGCCTGCCCCTGGACGTCGCCAAAGAGCCGGCCGAAGAGGACGAAGTTCAGCGCCGCGGCGTTCAGGATGAGCTCAATGGACAGGAGCAGCCCGATCGCGTTGCGCCGCGTCAGGATCCCATAGACGCCGAGGCAGAACAGGGCGTGACTGAGCATGAGGAGCGGTTGCACCGGAATGGTCATCGCTCGGCTCCCCCCGGATCGATCCGATGGGGGGCACGGCCGGTCGCGATGACGATCGCCCCCACCATCGCCGCCACGAACACCAACGAGACGACTTCAAACGGCAAGACGAGCGTGGTCACGAGCTGCTGTCCCAACGCCGCAATCGACACGGCCTCGGTCAGGGATGTCGCGGGCCAACTCAGCGCGCCGGTCACGGACACCAGCACCGCGAACAAACTGCTTGACGCCAGCGCGGCCGGAATGCGTTGGCGGCTCACCGAGGAGACCGGCCCGGCGTGGCGTGTCGCGGTGAGCATGATCGCAAAAACCACCAGCGTCAGGATGGCCCCAACGTACACCAAAATCTGCACAAAGGCGAGGAATTCGGCCTCCAGGAGGATGAACAGGCCCGCGACCCCCACCAGGACCAGACCCAGGCTCAGCGCGGCCCGAAACAGGTTGCGCAGCGTCACCACCCAGACAGCGCTCAGGAGCACCATCAGCGCGAGCGCGCCGAAGACGAAGAGGCTACCGGGATGTGTCATCCACAGGGAAATGCCCGAACGGGCTGTGCAGTATTATAACACGCGGCTTTTGGCGCGACCAGGCCGCGTCACCGGAATCTGCTCGCTGCACAGGGGGCATTCATGCGGGGGGAACGTTTCGAACGCGAGCGAGAAGAGCCGATGGAATGTGCGGCCGGGAAACTTCGCTTTGCCCCCGGATCGATCGACGATCGCTCCGATGCCGACCACTTTGGCGCCGAAGCTCTCGACCAACGCCGCAACCTTCCGTGCCGATTCGCCGGTGGTGATCGCATCTTCAACGATCAGCGCGCGATCCTTCTTCGTCACCGTGAAGCCGCGGCGGAGTTGCATCTCCGCGTCGACCCGCTCGGTATACATCGCCCGGGCCCCGAGGGCGCGGGCCGTCTCATGGGCTGGGAGAATTCCGCCTGCGGCCGGCCCAATCACCACGGTTGGTGTGGCGGCGCGGAAGCGGCGCGCCAGCTCCCGGCCAATGGCGGCCGCCTGCCTGGGGGATTGCAGCACTTGGGCGCACTGGAAGTAATGCCCGCTATGGAGCCCGGAGGAGAGCTCAAAGTGGCCGCGCTGCAGCGCGTTGCTCTTCCGGAACATCTCGAGGAGCTTCTCTTTGGTCAACACGGGTTCGCCTCCTGCATCTCCTGGAGAATCTGCCAAGCGGCTCGGTGAGGATCTCGGGCGGCCGTGATGGGTCGCCCCACGACCAGCGCATCCGCCCCGCGCGCCAGGGCCTGCGCCGGCGTCGCCACACGGCGTTGATCGTTCGCCTGCGCGTTCCTGGGCCGAATGCCGGGACACACGATGCGCAGCGTGTTCCCAAACGCGCGACGAAGCTGACCCGCCTCTTGGGCCGGGGCCACGACGCCATCGCACCCGGCGCGGACCGCTTCCCTCGCCAAGCACATGACCCCAGCGCGAGCCGTTCTGGCGCGGCCCTGCGCTGTGCTGGTCAGGATCGTCACCGCAAGGACCAGCGGCCGTGGGCAGCGCAACCGCGCGGCTTCCTCACGGACCCCTCGCGCCGACGCCTCCAGCGTCGCGCGCCCCCCCAACGCATGCACCGTCACCATGGCGACCCGATGGCGAACCGCGGCGCGGCAACTGAGTTCAACGATGGAGGGGATATCAAAGAATTTTAAATCCAGCATCACGTCAACGCCAAGTGATCGGAGCCGGTGAATCACCGCAGGTCCGCACGCGGTAAACAGCGCGCTGCCGACCTTGACGGTCTGCACCAACGTCCTCAGGCGTGTGGCCATCCGCACGGCAGGAGCCAGCGCGGTGTCATCGAGCGCGACGATCAACCGGTTGTCGTGGGTGTGGTGTGCCTTCAACTCAATCCACCGGGCCGCAGGCTGTTCCGGGGTGTGCCGCTGGGTGACTCGCGGGAGGCCCCTCCAACTTGCGTGATTTGTGTTACGACGTCTGGCTTGCTGTTCGAAGATCCTGGAGCGATCGCATTCGATGCGCACGGAGGTAGCGCTCAATTCCTCGCAGGACGCGCAGCGGCGCGCGAGGGTCGGCAAAATTTGCGGTCCCAATCGCCACCGCGCTGGCTCCGGCAAGAAAAAATTCCAGCGCGTCGTCAGCGCGCACCACCCCGCCCGCCCCGATGATGGGCAGGCGCAACGATGCGGCAGTATACCACACTCGGTACACGGCGAGCGGACGAATCGCCGGCCCGCTGAGGCCCCCGGTCATGGTTCCGAGCCGTGACCGTCGCGTGGCGACATCAAGGCTCATGCCGGTGAACGTGTTGCCGATCGTGACAGCGCTGGCTCCAGCGCGCTCGGCCGCCTGCGCAATCGGCGCGAGATCGGTGACGTCGGGGCTGAGTTTAGCGATGACCGGTTTTCGGGTGTGCTGACGCGCAGCCTGGATCATGGCGAACGTCGCGTCGGCGTCTTGCGCCACCATCCTCGGGTGAAGGGGAACGGGTGCCGGGTGCAGGGATGCTGGAGGTTCTTCCTTTGACCCTTGACCCTCGACCCTTGACCCGTCCCGGAGGTTCGGGCAGGAGAGGTTCACTTCGATCGCGGCCACACCCGCTGCGGCATTAAGCCGGCGCGTCATCTCGCTCAGCTCCTCGGCCGAGTCCCCCAGGACGCTCACAATCACCGGGACATCGAAGCGCCGCAGCGCTGGCAGTTTCTCCCGCAGGAAGGCGTCAAGCCCGACGTTTTGCAACCCCACCGCGTTGAGCAGGCCTGAGGGTGTCTCAACGAGCCTGGGGGGCGGGTGTCCGCTGCGGGGCTGCCGGGTGAGGGTCTTCGTCACCAGCGCGCCGAGCCGATCAAGCTGGATAGCTTCTGAAAATTCTGTCCCGTACCCGAACGTCCCGGCCGCGACCAGGATGGGATTCTTGAGCGTCAGGGACCCCACCGGCACGCGGAGATCGATCAGGGAGGGCATGGGGCCGCGCGGGCCACCGCTACGGGTGGCTCCTGAGAAACTGCACGAGTCGATCGATCTGCGCTTGCTGGGCCAGCGTCACCTCAGACAACTGGATGCCATGCTCAACGACGCCGGGGGCCTGGACCTCGGCCCAAATCACGACGCCACGGACAAGCAGCGGCTGCGCGATGCCAGGCACGGGCATCTTCACCTCGATCGGAGCACCGACGTCCAGCTCATCGGAACCCCGAAAGCGGATTCCGCCAGCACTGATGTTGACCGTCGTCGCGGCCATCCAACACGCATCGAGCTCTCCAAAGACGCGGTACTGCACCTGAAACGACTCAGGCACCCGAGGGAATCGCCGGCGCTCATGCGGCATTACGAGGGCTTCTTTCCTGCGAAGTAGGCGACCGAGGCATCCAGGCTCCGCTGGCTTTCGGCATCCCGTAACTGAAAGGTCACCCCGAGTTCACACATGCCAAGCGGCGCCGGCTTCACCCACGCCACGCGCGCTTGCAACGCCACCGGCTGCTGGCTGACCGGCAGTCGCAGTTTGAGCTCGAGGAGAGCACCGACCGCAAACGGCTGCTCGGACAAAAACCGCGCGCCGCTGCTGCTGAGATCCCGGAGGGTAGACATCCCCCAGCTCAGCTGGCCGCTCTGGGGAGTGCGGTACCGCACAACAAAGGTGCGGGGAATCCGAGGCCCTCGGCGGTGCTCCGACTCACTCATGTCATGGCGGCGTCGCGCGCGGGAACATGAGGCATCACGGCTTGAGGAGCTCGTGATAGCGCTGAAGCGGCTTAACCGTCAACTGGCGCTTCAGCAACGCGCCGATCCCATTGACGGAGGCCTGCGCGCCCGCGATTGTGGTGATGCACGGAATCCCCAACGCAGCGGCGGCTGAGCGAATCTGGACTTCATCCGCCCGGGGCAAGCGGCCCGATGGGGTATTGATGATCAGGTGGATCTGACCGCTTTTGATGAGGTCAAGGATGTTGGGGCGTCCTTCATGGATTTTCTTCACGGCCGTCGCGTGCACCCCGTAGCGCTGGAGGGCCTTCATGGTCCCCTGCGTCGCCACGAGCCGAAACCCGAGCTCCTCCAATCGCTGCGCGACCAGCATCACCGAGCGCTTGTCGCGATTCTTCACGCTCACAAACACGGTGCCCGTGCGGGGCAAGAACTGCCCGGCAGCGAGCTGGGATTTCATGAAGGCGCGCCCGAAGTCTTCATCGATACCCATCACTTCTCCGGTTGAGCGCATCTCCGGACCGAGGATGATATCCACGCCGGCGAACCGAGAAAACGGAAACACCGACTCCTTGACCGCCAGGAAGGGCGGAATGACCTCTTTGGTGAACCCCTGATCGATCAGCCGGACCCCGAGCATCGCTTTGGTCGCTACTTTGGCGAGCGGGACCCCGACGGCCTTCGAGATAAACGGCACCGTGCGGGACGCGCGAGGGTTGACCTCCAACACGTAGACGGTTTCGTCCTTCACCGCACACTGGACGTTCATCAGCCCCACGACGCGCAAGGCCGCGGCGAGCCGATGGGCCGCGCTCCGGACCACGCTCAGGGTCTCGTCGGTCAGCGTATGGGGCGGGAGCACCATGGCGCTGTCCCCGGAATGGATGCCCGCCTCTTCGATGTGTTCCAAGATGCCGCCGATCACCACAGTCTCGCCATCGCTGATGAGATCGACATCGACCTCAATCGCGTCTTCCAAAAACTTGTCGATGAGGACCGGAAACCCCGGGGAAACCTCGAAGGCCCGTTGGGCAAACTGCTTGAGCTGCTCGTCGTCATAGACGATTTCCATCGCCCGCCCGCCCAAGACATAAGAGGGCCTGACGAGGCACGGGTAGCCGATCGCGCGAACGGTCAGCCGCGCGTCATCCATGGTCATGGCGGTGCCGCTCGGCGGCTGTCGCAACCCCAGCTCATCCAGCAGCCGCTTGAATTTCTCGCGATCCTCCGCCACGTCGATCGTAGCGGCCGTCGTGCCGAGAATCCGGACCCCGGCCTGGGCGAGCCCCATCGTCAGGTTCAGCGGGGTCTGGCCTCCAAACTGCACGATGACGCCATCCGGCTGTTCCCGGTCCACGATATTCAGGACGTCCTCCAGGGTGACCGGCTCAAAATACAGCTTGTCCGAGGTATCGTAGTCGGTCGACACCGTCTCGGGGTTGGAGTTGACCATGATGACCTCAATCCCCATCTCGCGCAGCGCGAAGGCGGCATGGACGCAGCAGTAGTCAAACTCGATCCCCTGGCCGATCCGGTTCGGTCCTCCGCCGAGGACCATCACCTTCCGTTTGCGGGTTGGCGCGTTTGCGGGTTGGCGCGTTTGCGGGCTTAGCGCGCTAACGCGCGAACTCGCCAACGCGATAACCGGCGTTTCATACGTCGAGTAGTAATACGGCGTCTTCGCTTCGAATTCCGCCGCGCAGGTATCCACGAGATAGTACGTCGGCCTGACGTCCCACCGCATCCGCAACTCGCGAACCCCGGCTTCATCCATGCCCCACAGCTTGGCCAGTTGCCGGTCGCTAAAGCCATGCTGCTTAGCGCGTCGCAAGAGCGCTGCCCCGCTCGCTTGAAGCGCGCTGCCCATCGCCGCCTGGGCGCACGAGCGGATCTGCTCGGAGGCGCGTGTCAACGCCGCTTCTTCTTGGAGGAGCGCGTCGAGCTGGCGCAGGAACCACCGGTCGATTTTCGTCAGCTGAAACAGCTCGTCGATCGAGCACCCCGCTATCAAGGCCTGCTTGAGATAGAACACGCGCTCGGCGGTCGGGACGGCCAGCTGCTGGCGCAAGACATCCAGAGGCATCGGCTCGCCCGATTCCCAGCCATCCTTGCGAATCTCCAGCCCGCGCAGCCCCTTCTGGAGCGCTTCAGTGAAGGTGCGGCCGATCGCCATGGTTTCTCCCACGGATTTCATCTGGATCGTCAGCGTGGGATCCGCCCCGGGGAATTTCTCGAAGGCAAAGCGCGGAATCTTCACGACCACGTAATCGATCGTCGGCTCAAAACACGCGGGGGTTTGCTGGGTAATGTCGTTGGCCAGCTCGTGCAGCGTGTAGCCGACCGCCAGCTTCGCGGCGATCTTCGCGATGGGAAACCCCGTCGCTTTCGAGGCCAAGGCGGATGAGCGCGAGACGCGCGGGTTCATCTCGATGACGAGCAGCCGCCCGGAGTCCGGATGCACGGCGAACTGGATGTTGGAGCCGCCGGTTTCCACGCCGATGGCCCGGATGATCTTGATGGCCGCATCGCGCATCTCCTGGTACTCTCTGTCCGTCAGTGTCTGCGCCGGGGCCACCGTGATCGAGTCTCCGGTGTGGACGCCCATGGGGTCGACGTTCTCGATGGAGCAGACCACCACCACGTTGTCGGCCCGATCCCGCATGACCTCCAACTCGAACTCCTTCCATCCGATGACCGACTCCTCCACCGACACCTCATGGATCATCGACAGCTCAAGGCCGAGCTTGACGACCCGGTCAAATTCTTCAGGGTTGTAGGCCACCCCGCCACCGGTTCCGCCGAGCGTGAAGCTGGGCCGAATCACGCAGGGAAAACCGATCGCCTCAGCGATGGCGAGGGCTTCTTCGAACGAGCGGGCGAAGCTCGCGCGGGGCGCTTCTAAGCCGATGGATTCGATCGTGCGCTTGAACAGCTCGCGGTCCTCGGCGCGCTTGATCGCCTCGAGCTTCGCTCCGATGAGCTCAACCGCGAAGCGCTCCAGTACCCCGCGCTCGGCAAGCTGCACGGTCACATTCAGCGCCGTCTGCCCACCCAGGGTAGGGAGCAGCGCATCCGGGCGCTCCGCCTCGATGATCTGCTCCAAGATCTCCGCAGTGATGGGTTCGAGGTACGTCCGATCCGCCATCTCGGGATCGGTCATGATCGTCGCGGGGTTGGAGTTCACCAGGATCACGGTGAATCCTTCTTCTCGCAGCGCCTTGCAGGCTTGGGTCCCGGAGTAGTCAAACTCGCAGGCCTGCGAGATGACAATCGGCCCGGAACCTATAATGAGAATTTTTTTGAGATCAGAGCGCTTGGGCATCGCGAGTCGCGTGGAATGTTTAACGTGGAACGTGGAACGGGAAAACCGGGCATGCCTGAGCGGTCTTCACGTTACACGTTAAATGTTCCACGCTACACCCCGTCAAAATAAGGTCAGCTGCTGCTCGGCTGCTTCCGTCGGCGCAGCCGCTTCATCAAAGATCTTCACTTTGCCGTACTCCCCGTCGTAGCCAGGCTCGATCGCCACGCGCCCCTCGCGCATCCGCAGGATCCCTTCGGCGACCTTGGCCGGCGCCGCCCGGCACAGCTCCTCCGCCGACGCCTCCAGCAGGACGCCGAACTCGGTGCCAAAGCGGTAGATCAGCGCCTGGTACTCGCGGTCCACCGTCTGCGTTCCTACCCCGACGCCGAGCGCCTCCGAGATGATTTCATCGAGCGGCACGGTGCGCCGGAACGGGACCGCCTGCGGCGGCACGACGCCTTCCGGCCGGTCGGCCAGCGTCTCGACCCGGTGCATGACGCCCACGGTGATCTTGCGTCCGCAGACCGAGCACCGGAGCCCGTGCTGCTTGCTTTCAGCCGGCGACCACCGGACGTTGCAGATGCGGTGGCCATCATAGTGGTACTTCCCCTCTTCCGGAAAGAACTCGATCGTTTCCACGAGGCGCGTGGTGCCTTTCCTCTTCAGTGCGTCGACAATCGCGTCGTAGCTGGCATCGCCCTCGAAGATGTTCGCCTCGCGCCCGATGCGCCGGGCCGAGTGGGCATCGGAGTTGGAGATCAGCGTGTAGCGGTCCAGGCTCGTCAGCCGCCAGTTCATGGCCGGGTCGGAGGAGAGGCCAGTCTCCAGCGCGTAGATGTGCTGTGATTGCCGCTCGAAGCATTCTTCGACCGCGTCGAATCCCGAGGTGGAGCCGAAGAGCGCGAACCACGGCGTCCAGGCGTGCGCCGGCACGAGCATCCCACGCGGCTCAACGCCGAGCAGGATTTCGACCAGGTGCGCGGGCTCCATCCGCAGCGTGGGCCGGCCATCGGTATCCAGGCCGCCGAACGAGGCCAGTTCTCTGTTGAGCCGATCGGCCGACTCAAAACTCGGCAGGAAGAGGAGCTGGTGGATCTGATGCGCGCGGCCGTCGCGGTAGAACAACGTGTTGACCTCGGTCGTGAGCAAAAACCGCATGCCGGCGTGCTCGTACAGGCCGCCGCCCGCGTCGCGCAGCGCATCCTTGAGCTCTTCGAGCCAGAGCGGGTGCGTGAAGTCGCCGGTGCCCAGGACGCCGATGCCCTTTACCTTCGCCCACTTCGCCAGTTCGCTCACCGTCAAGTCCTTGGAGCACGCGCGGCTGTAGCGCGAGTGGATGTGGAAATCGGCGATGAACCTAGCCATGAGAACCGAGGCCTCGGAGGACGCAGATGCCCGCAGAGTGCCGGGCAGATTTTCGCTGATCTGCGGTCATCCGCGCTTTTCGATCAGCGGCCATCTGCGCCCTCTTTGTCTCGCTGAAATCAGTTCTCAATGCGCCCACAGATGCCCCTTCACATGGGGGCGCATTGACCCTGAGCCTGTCGAAGAGTCACCCCTCGATGTGTTCACGGGCATCGGTGGTTCCAGTTAGGCATGGGTCTCAAGCAGTGCTGTGAACCGACCGAACATGTGGCGCGCGTCGT
>JACPXS010000058.1 GCA_016196415.1 Candidatus Omnitrophota bacterium | reverse complement strand
GGCTCGCCGGAGACGTAGTCCCGCCAGGCCAGCAATTCGTGCATCAGGTAGGTCTCGAGCCCCGCTCCGAACTCCGGGCTCCGAACCGGCCGCAGGCTTACGCGGAAGATTCGGCGAGGAGGCGAAACGCTGTCGGAAGGTTGAGGGCGTGATGCCATGCGGTGATGCGCTTCGTGAGGCTGTCGGGGTCCAGTCGGCAGAGCGTCAGCAGCTCCTCGCGCTTGCCGTGCTCCACAAATTGGTCAGGGAGCCCAATGCGCAGATGCGGGATGCCGGGCAGCTCCAACGCGCTGAGCGTTTCTGAGACGGCGCTGCCGAACCCGCCGGCGAGTTGCGCTTCTTCCAGCGTCACCACCGCTCCCAGGCGAGCTGCGTGCTTCACCATCTCCTCGTCCAGGGGTTTGACGAATCGCGCGTTCACGACGTGGGCGTCAACCCCTTCTCGGGCAAGCTCCTCGGCCACCTTGAGCGCAGGATAGACCATGCTCCCCAGCGCAAGCAGCGCCAGGTCTTTCCCTGAGCGCAGCGTCTCAGACTTCCCGGCGACGATCTTCGCCGATTTGCCAAGCGGCTCCCCGCAAATAATCCCGCCTCTTGGATAGCGCAGGGCAACCGGATGCTCCTGCTCGATAGCCCATTGCAGCATCGCCCGAAGCTCCGCCGGATCTTTGGGCGAGCCAATGATCAGGCGCGGAAACACCCGCAGGTAGGCGATATCAAACACCCCGTGATGGGTGGGCCCGTCCTCACCGACGAGGCTGGCGCGGTCGATCGCCAAGATCACCGGCAGCTCCTGCAAGCACACCTCGTGCATGATCTGGTCATACGCGCGCTGGAGGAAGGTGGAGTAGATCGCCACGATCGGGCGCGCCCCGCCGCGCGCCAGGCCGGCGGCCAAGCCCACGGCATGCTGCTCCGCCATCCCGACGTCGAGGCACCGGGCCGGGTAGCGCTTGGCGAAGGCGCTCACCCCCGTCCCCTCAGGCATCGCGGCCGTGATCACCACAACCCGCTTATTTCCCTCCCCGAGATGGAGGAGCTCATCGCTGAACGCCTCCGTGAACGTCGCTGAAGGTTCGAGGTTCGAGGTTCGAGGTTTCGCCTTCAACTTTGAACCTTGAACCTTGAGCTGGCCGGTCGCGATGTCGAACGGGTCGATCTTGTGGAACCGTTCCGGATCCGCTTCCGCGAACCGATAGCCTTTGCCCTTCACCGTGGAGACGTGCAAGAGGATCGGTCCGTTCAGGCGCTTGACGTTGTTGAGCGTCGTGATGAGCTCGCGGAAGTTGTGGCCGTCGATGGGACCCACATAGCGGAATCCCAGCTCTTCAAAGACCAGCCCAGGAATGAGGAGGCCTTTGAGCGACTCCTCAACTTTTCGCCCCAAGCGGACGAGCTGGGAGCCGTGCGGGAGCCGCTCCATGAGCTGCTCGATGTCCCGCCGGATGCGGTTGTACGTCGGGTTGGTGATGATCCGGTTCAGATAGCGGCTCAAGCCCCCCACCGGCTTGGCGATGGACATCTTGTTGTCGTTCAGGATCACGAGGATGTTGGACTTGAGATGGCCGATGTGGTTCAGCGCTTCGAGCGCCATGCCCTCGCCGAGGCTCGCATCCCCGATGATCGCGACGACATGGCGGGACCCCTTCACCTGATCGCGCGCGAGCGCCAGCCCTAACGCCGTCGAGAGGGCCGTCCCCCCGTGGCCCGTCGTGAAGAGATCGTACGGGCTTTCGTCTTTGTGGTTGAACCCTGAGAGGCCGCCAAACTGCTTGAGCGTCTGAAATCGATCTCGCCGTCCCGTGATGAGCTTATGCGCGAAGGCCTGATAGCCCATATCCCACACCAGCTGGTCATCAGGCGCCTCGAAGACGTCGTGCACGGCCAGGCAGAGTTCCACCGCCCCCAGGCTGGAGGCGAGATGGCCGCCCAGCCCGGCGATCGTCTGCACCAGCTCCTCGCGAATCTCCTGGGCCAGCAGCGAGAGCTGCGCGACCGTCAACGCTTTGAGATCCGCGGGACGATGGATGCGCTCAAGGAGGGCCGTCGTCATGTCATAATCCAGGCGCTGCCGGGAGCGACGCCGTGTCCGCCAACCACTCAGCCAGGTGTCGAAGCGTGGCGGCCCGCGCGCCGCATGGGCGCACGGCGTTCAGGGCGCGTCCGATGAGCCGGCGCGCCTCGGCTCGCGCCTGGTCGGCCCCCATGACCCGCGCCAAGCCCTCGTCATCATGCACGTCATCAATCAGCTGAAACGCGAGCCCGATGGCCTGCCCGTAGCGCCGCAGCCACGCAAGCTGCTGGGCCTGGGCGTTCCCCGCCAGCCCCCCCGCAACGATGCTCGCGGTGATCAACGCAGCCGTCTTGCGCTGGGCGATGTCTCTCAGGGCTTGCTCGGTCGCCGTCCGAGGCTGGCTGATCACTTGCAGGTCCAACACCTGGCCGCCAATCAGGCCGGCGGTCCCACACGACTCGCCCAGCGTGCGGATGATGGGAAGGACGTTTGGAAGGCCGTTGCGGCTGAGCAAGGCAAAGGACAGCGTCAACAGCCCGTCGCCGACCAAGATGGCGTTTCCCTCGCCAAACTTGCGGTGGCAGGTCGGCTGTCCTCGACGCTGATCGGCGTTGTCCATCGCGGGCAGATCATCATGGACGAGCGAGTAGGTGTGCAGCAACTCCACCGCACAGGCCACCGACAGCGCCCGGCGCGCCGGGGCCCCCACCGCCTCGCATCCGCCCAAGCACAACAGCGGCCGAAAACGCTTCCCGCCGGAAAACACGCAGTAGCGCATGGCCTCATGGATCACCCGCGGCACGCGGGCGACCTGGGGCAACGTCCTAGCCAACGCCTGGTTGACCAGGGCGCGCAACCGCTCAAGGCGCCGGCAAGCGGTCGGTTGCGGCTCGTGCCCAACGGCTTGTGCGCGACTGGTGCGCTCCGCAAGATCGGAAGGCGCGATCATCGCTCAGGCCTTGGGCTCTTCCATTTCCCCCTCCGCATCCGCTCCCTCATCGTCGAACGGCACCAGCTCGGGCTCTCCGACATGCGTCTTCACCAGTACTTCGACTTTCTTCTTGGCCTGGTCGAGCTTTTTGAGGAGCAGCCGGGCGAGTTTCGTGCCCTCTTCAAACTTCTTCAACCGGGCTTCGAGATCGAGCTCGGCGCGGTCCAGCTCAGCGACCAGCTTTTCCAACCGCTTGAGCGCGTCTTCGTATTTGATCTCAGGCGCTTGAGCCATGGCTGTCCGATGGAGGCATCTGCGCGCTGACGCGCGTCACGGCGCTCACCACCCGCCCGCGAGCCAGCAAGGTTTCCATCTCATCTCCGGTTTGGAGCGCGCCGGCCGAGGTGACGACATGGCGGTCCGGGAGCTTCAGCGTGATGCTGTAGCCGCGCGCCAGCACCGCCAACGGGCTGAGCGCTTGCAGCCGTCCCGCCAACCCCTGGAGGCGGCGGTCCTCGCTCTCGAGCCGGTGGCGCATGGATTGGATGGCTTGATCCTGCAACTGGCGCGCGCGATCCACAGAGTGGTTCAGTTGATTGACGGGATGCACCGCCCGCAGACGCAGACGCAACTCGTTGACGCGGGATGACTGCGCATCCAGAAACGCCTGCATGGTGTCGAGGAGCTGCTCGATGCGCCGCCGGAATGCTTCGAGCACCGTCTGCCGCTCATGGACGAGGAGCTTGGCGGCATCCGTCGGCGTGGAGGCCCTCAGATCGGCCACGTAGTCCGCGATCGTCCAGTCATCGTGATGCCCGACCGCCGAGATGACCGGAATGCGCGAACGGGCGATGGCCCGCGCCACCGCTTCTTCATTGAAGGCCCACAAATCTTCAATCCCCCCGCCCCCGCGTCCGACAATGAGGACGTCGGCGATCGCAAGCCGGTTGGCCGCGCCGAGCGCCTCGACGATCTCTGCGGACGCCCCTTCGCCCTGCACTTTCGCCGGCAGGATGACGACGCGGAAGTGGCCGCGGAGCTTGCTCACCATGTCATGGATCGCCGAGCCCGAGGGCGACGTGATCACCCCCACCCGATGCACGATCCGTGGCATCGGGCGCTTGCGGGCCTCGCTGAATAACCCTTCCGCTTGCAACCGTTTCTTGAGCTGTTCAAACGCCAGTTGAAGCGCGCCGATCCCCCGCGGTTCGACCCGAAGCACCCGGAGCTGATACTGCCCGCGTCCCTCATAGGTGGTCACGTCACCAAGGCAGAGCACTTTCAATCCGTCGGTCAACTGAAACTTGAGATGCTGGTTCGCGCCGCGGAAAAACGCGCAGGGAAGCAGCACCCGCTGGCCAACCCGATCGGTCACCTGGTCATCGACGAGACTGAAGTAGATATGCCCCGACGTCGGGTAGCTGCAGTTGGAGAGCTCCCCCTCCACCCAGATCGGCGCGGGAAACTGCCGCTCGATGACCCAGCGGATGCGCGAGACCACCTCCGCCACGGAGAGGATCGCCGCGCCTTCTGCGACGGGCCCGCGGCCGTTCTCCCACGCGGCGGGTCGAGCGGCAAGCCGATCAGTCACCGCGCTCACGAATCGCTCCTTGCAGGGTGCGGGTGATGCGCTCCACGGCGACCGCCTTGCCGGTGACGGGGTTGACCTCAACGAGCAACCCCCGGAGCTGGATGTTGTCTTCCGCCACTTCGGATTTGTTCGGGATATTGGAGAGGAACCGCTGAAGGATCTGGTCCACGCGGCGCCCGATGACGGAATCATAGGGGCCGGTCATCCCCACATCCGTGATGAACGCCGTCCCGCGCGGCAGGATGCGCTCATCGGCCGTGGGGATATGCGTGTGCGTGCCGAACACGCAGGAGACCTTCCCATCGAGGAACCAGCCCATCGCCACTTTTTCGCTCGTCGCTTCGGCGTGCATATCGACAATGATGACCGGCGTCACCAGCTTCAGGCGCTCGAGCTCCCGCTCCGCGGTCCGAAAGGGGCAGTCCAGCGGTTCCATGAACACCCGGCCCATGACGTTCAGCACGCCGACTTTCTGACCGGAGAGCGCTTCAATGATGGTCGACCCTGTCCCGGGCGCGCCGGTGGGATAGTTTGCCGGCCGGATGATGCGGTGGTCGAGATTAAGGAGCTCGAACGCTTCCCGCTTCTTCCAGACGTGGTTGCCCGACGTCAAGACATCCACCCCTGCGCGGAAGAGGTCATCGGCGATGTGTGGCGTGATCCCGGCGCCCCCGGCAGCATTTTCACAGTTTGCGATGACGAAGTCAATTGCGCGCTCCTGCCGGAGGCGAATCACGTCGCCTTCGACAATCGCCCGGCCTGGGCGCCCCACGATATCGCCAATCAGGAGGATCTTCATGAGGACGTCGGTTGGCGCGTTGGCGCGTTGGCGCGTTGGCGCGTTACGCCTTGACCGGCAGAACGCGCAACCCCGAAAACGCGCCAACGCGTTAACCGGTTACCGGGCATATTCGATCGAACGGGTTTCGCGGATGACGATGATCTTAATCTGCCCGGGAAACTCGACGGAGGTCTCCACCTTTTTCTTGATCTCCCGCGAGAGCGCGATCGCTTCCAAGTCGGTGACCCGCTCCGGCTGGACGATGACCCGCACCTCGCGGCCGGCTTGGATGGCGTAGGCCTTCTCCACCCCGCTGAAGGCATCGCAAATCGCTTCCAGCGCCTGGAGCCGCTTGACGTAGTTCTCCAGCGTGTCGCCGCGCGCCCCGGGACGCGAGCCGCTGATGGAATCGGCGATGATGGTCAACACCGCCATCAGGGAGTTCGGCGGCACATCTTCATGGTGCGCTTCGATGGCGTGGACGACGTCCGGGGACTCTCCGTACTTCTTCGCCAGCTCAGCCCCGATGATGGCGTGCGGCCCTTCGACTTCATGGCTCACCGCCTTGCCGATGTCGTGCAGCAAGCCGCAGCGACGGGCCAACCGCTGATCCAACCCGAGTTCCGCGGCGATCATGCCGCAGAGGTAGCCGGTCTCCTTGACGTGCAGCAACACGTTCTGCCCATAGCTCGTCCGGTATCGCAGCCGCCCGAGCAGCTTGACCAGCTCGTGGTTCACGCCGAGCGCTCCCAGCTCGTTGATCGTCCTCTCCCCTTCCTGGACGATGTGCTGGGCAAATTCCCGCTTCACCTTCTCCACCATCTCTTCGATCCTGGCGGGATGGATGCGGCCATCGGACATCAACCGTTCCAGCGCTTGCTTCGCGATTTCCCGGCGGACCACATCAAATGAGGAAAGCGTCACCACGTCCGGCGTATCGTCCACGATGAGGTCCACGCCGGTGGCGAGCTCAAAGGCTCGGATGTTACGGCCCTCACGGCCGATGATGCGGCCCTTCATGTCCTCGTTGGGGAGCTGAATGACCGCCGTCGTTGTCTCTACCGTGAACTCGGCCGCGCACCGCTGCATCGTCTCCACGAGGATGCGCTTGGCGAGCAGTTGGGCGTCGCGCTTCGCCTGCTCCTCGACCTGCTTGATCATCATGCCGGCTTCCGTCCGGCAATCCTGCTCTAAGCGGGAAAGCAGTAACTGCGTGGCTTCCTCCGCGCCCAACCCTGAGATGGTTTTGAGCTTGCCCTTTTCGTCCTCGATGAGCTGCCCTAGCTGGTCATCTTTGGTTTTCAGCCCTTGTTCACGCGCGGTGAGCTGTCGGTCGCGATCGGCCAGATCTTTTTCCTTGCGATCAAGCTGGTCCAACTTCCGGTCCAGCAGCTCCTCTCGCTGGTGGAGCCGCTTTTCGAGCTGTGTCAGCTCATTGCGGCGCTCTTTCGTCCGCTCCTCAAATTCCTGCCGGAGCGCGTGCAGGTGCTCCTTGGCTTCAAGCTCGGCCTGCTTGGTAATGGTTTCGGCTTGCCGCCCAGCCCCCTCCAAGAGCTCTTTGGATTTGAGCTCAGCGCTGCTCAACAGCTTGCGGCTGAGCAGGACGCGCAACCAATAGCCGCCGCCAAACGCCGCCGCGACAATCGCCATGAACGCTAGGAGAATCCATCCCATCGCCGTGTCACCTCATTCAATCGTCAGCCACCATTCTTTTCCGAGTGACAGGCACGGTTTCAACAGCGTGCCTGTCACTCGGCGATGAAGGGCGGGTTAGGCGGTGAGGATCGTCTGAACGGCGTGGTCGTGCGCAGCAACTGGCAGGCAATTGAGCAGCTGAAACCGAAATGCCAATCCCACGGTTGGCGTGCCCTTCGGCACGCACGCAAGGAAGCGGTCGAAGTACCCGGAGCCGTGCCCTAACCGGTGCCCGCGCCGATCAAACGCGAGTCCCGGCACCAGCACGAGATCGATCTCCTCCAACCGAACCGGCCGTCTTGCCGATGGGATCGGCTCCCACACGCCGAACGTGCTGCGAGCGAGTTCGGTCGCTGGAGCGCGCACCTCGGACAACCACAGCCGTTTCGTGCGTGGCCGGGTCACCGGAACGGCGACTCGCTTTCCTCGGGACAGCATGCCTTCAATCATCCGCCAGGTCTGCACCTCATACGGCAGCGCCACGTAGCAGCATACGACGTTGGCCCGCCGAAACGCGTTCAGGCGAAACACCTTCCGCCGAATCGCTTCACTCCTTCGACGTCGATCGTTCTCCTTCTGTTGTTTCAACCGACGTAGAAACACGTGCCGTAACTGATCCTTCGTCATGCCCCAGGTCACAACAAGAACGTTACCCCGTTACCAGGTCACCGCGTCACTACGTTGGTCGGAAGCGTTCCCTTGTCACGTGGTGACCTGGTGGCCTTGTGACTCCGTGCTCTTCCTCAGATATGGAACACATACCGATGATCCAGCGGCTCCCCCGCTTCCGTTCGCACTTCATCACACAGATCCTGAAGCGTCACCGTTCCGAGCGATTCCGTGAGTCGCTCGTGGACGCAGCGCCACACGGCCTGCGCAATGCGCTGGGCGTGCCGATGGGATTCCTCCGCCGGCACCCTGGACGATTTGGGCGACACCCGGTTCGGCGCGCGGCCTTTCCCGCTGCCCATCGATCGCCGCGTGCCGTTGTGATGCGTTCCATGGTTCCCCTCAAGCACCGCGACGACTTCCGCCATCGTCATCGTGTGTGAATCGCGCGCCAGGACGTAGCCCCCGCGCGGGCCCCGAACGCTGTTGATCAATCCGTGTTTCTTGAGGCGGTGGAGGAGCTGCTCGAGGTATGCTACCGAAAGATCCTGGCGCTTGGCGATCGAGGAGGCTGACACCGGCCCTCGCCCTGAACTCAGGGCGAGTTCCACCAGCGCCCGCATCCCATAGGTAGATCGCGTGGAAAGTTTCATGCTCCTACTGTAGTGTAGGATATCCTACCAATTCTGTCAAGATAGAAAGTCTTGTTTGCGCGGTAGCGCGTTCGCGGGTTGGCGCGTTGAACGCGCCAACCCGCCAACGGGAACACGTCATGAGATCCGCCTCGGCACAGGCCAGCGCGCGAGCCATCGCGGCGCCAAGACCTCGGCTGGCGCCGGTCACGAGCGCCACACGGCCGGTCAGATCAAACAGGGTGCCTGAGCGGGGGTGGGTTCGCTCCTGGCGGGGGTCTGTGGGAGAATTCCACGGGCCGAATCTGTGGCCCGCATCGAGCGCTCGATAAGTCGTCGATACGCGCTTATCGGCGAGCTGGACGCGCCGCGGTCGGCGCACGCCTGCGGGAAGCATCCCCTGATCGCTCCTGCTTCTGGTGGACTTGGGACTCTTGCAGGGCCTCGATCATCGTGCGCATGAACGCAGGGAGATCGTCGGGCTTGCGCGCCGTGATGAGGTGGCCGTCACGCACGACCTCGCGATCCACGTAGGTCGCTCCGGCATTCACGACGTCGTCTTTGATCGCCGAGAAACACGTGGCGGTCTTCCCGCGCAAGACATCGGCGGAACACAGCACCCAGCCTGCATGACAGATGGCCCCGATGAGTTTGCCCTGACGGTTCGCCTCGCGCGCCAACTGAATGACCGCCGGGAACCGGCGCAGCAGATCCGGCGCGTAGCCGCCCGGGATAATGATCGCATCAAACTCGGCAGCCGAGACCCGCTCGGCCTGCGCGTCGGGCGTCAGGGGATAGCCGAACTTACTCCGATACTCCGGCTTGCCGGTGCCGATAAACACCGCCTCGGCTCCGGCTTCCTTCAGACGATAGTACGGATACCAAACTTCTTGGTCTTGATAGAGGTCTTCAACGAGAATCGCGACACGCATGCCGTGGAGGGTCATAGAGGTAGCTTAACCAAGGCGGGGACACGCGTCAAGCGTGTTCAGCAAAAAGTACTGGTCATGTGTGGCGGGTGACGCGGAGCCAGGGTCCCCATGTCCGCCCGCAGAACCAGCGCGATAGTCGCTGGGCGAGGACGGACGTGGGGTGGCGCCTGCATGCGCCGAGGCTTCGGCAGGCAGGCAGCGGGCCTCCGCCTGCGGCGTGCGGCACTCCTGTAGCGTCCACCATCAGGGTGGACGCGAAATGCCG
>JACPXS010000057.1 GCA_016196415.1 Candidatus Omnitrophota bacterium | reverse complement strand
GCTCTAGCAGGCTGCGGAAAAACTCCCGCAGCGCTCAAGGTTCGAGGCTCAAGGCTCGAGGCAAGAGCACGACGCTCAACGGTGAAACGGTTTTCCCCTCGAGCCTTCAGCCTAGAGCCTCCAGCCAAAACAGGGTTTTTCAGCATCCTGCTAGAGCCTCGAACCTTGAGCCTCGAGCCAGAGCCGCCCCGGGTCATGTTGATAGGCGCTCTGAGGTTGGGAGAAGGAGTACGTCGTGTCCACAGATCAGACTCGCTCTTGCCCAGAACCCACAACCCTGAGCCCAGAGCCAGGGGAGGCTATGGGACACGTGCTCGGAGCGCAATTCCAGTTTCCCTCGGCGAGCCCCCAACCGCGGGCGTCCCGGTTCGGATTGACCCTCGTGGAACTGCTGGTGGCCATGACGATCCTGGTCACGGTCAGCACCTCAGCGGCGTTGCTCGTTCGCGGGATTACCCGAGCGTGGCGCACAGGACAATTGCGGACGGAGCGCTACCAACAGGCGCGGTTGCTCTTCGACGTGTTTGAGCGGGAACTTTCATCCAGCGTGGCGAATTCTCGCTACCCGCTGGTGGGGCTCAAAGCCTCCGAGGGCCCTCCGTTTCATGAGGGCGGCGTGAGCGATGCGCTGTATTTCGTTGGGACGCTGCCAGGGCGCAACGGATTTGTCGAGCGCGGCTACTGGCTCACCGCGCAGGGTGTGTTGATGTGTCACGACCAGGAACCGGCCGATGGCGAGTACGCCACCGGCACCAGTGAGCCGTGCGGGACCGATGTCTCCCAATTCACCGCCTCGTATTTTGACGGCGTGGAATGGCTCGACCGGTGGGATGCGCGCCCAGGCGCTCCGCAAGCGGGACGGCTACCTAAGGCCATCCACCTCACGGTGAAGATCGGTAAAGAAAAACCCGAGTCATTTGATACGGTGATTTATGTGCCCACCAGCTAACCCCATCGCTAAATGGAATGTGGATTGTGGAGTGCGGATTGACACACGAATGAAGGGGTCTCATGCTCCATGCTCCATGCCTCATGCCCCATTGAGGGAGCGGGGAATTGCCCTCCTCATCGTCGTCAGCCTCCTGACGGTCATCGGCATCATGGGGGTGGCCTTTGCCTTCTCGATGTATTTGGAAACGCAGGCGAGTCGGCAGTTTGTGGCCACCACGCAAGCCCGCTACCTTGCGGAGGGCGGTGTCAACCATGCCTGGGCGTTGCTCGATGAAGACCGGTTGGGATCCCGTGTCGATGAGATGACGGAGGCCTGGTGGAAGCAGACCGCCGGCAGCGATGTGGATGTGGACGGCGATGGGACGCAAGACGCGAAGTGGTGGCTCGTGAAAGACTCCAATGGGAGGACGGTAGGGCGGTATGCGCTGAAGATCATCGATGAGGCCGGAAAAGCGAATCTGAATGCGGCGCAAGCCGACCCCTCCGAAGTTGGCCTTGGCGCGATCAACCTGACGAGGCTCCTTGAGCAAGCGAATGTCAACCGTGCGCACGAAGTCGCGGAGGCGATTGAGCGGTATCGCGACGGCGAGGATGCCCACCCAGGGAAGGCGGGTGTTGACGATGACCACGATGGCGCCATTGATGAACCTGATGAGTACCAGCCCTTGGCGCTGGTGGGCGATGATCGGCGCCTTGAGGGGGTGGAAGAGCTCGCGAGCCTTGCGGGGCTCACGGAGGACGAGCTTCGACGTCTTGCCCGGATTGCGACGACCTATACGTGGGATCTGAATGTGAGCGTGATCGGCAACGCCAGGGCCAACGTCAACACCCTCGCGGCGAGTGAGCTGCTGCCGGTTTTGCTGGAAGCCGGCGTGGCAGATCCCTGGCAGGCGGCGGTCAATATGGCTGACGATGTGGATCGCGACCTGGATATCTCTCGGGTGACGAAATCCTCCCAAACGCTTTTCATTCCGAACCAGGGGCCTCTGGGGAGCTGGACGCGGAGCAACGAGCCCGTAGGGCACTATCTGAGCCAGACGCCGAACGGAGCCGCGCTCTCGTGGTCGGTCCAGGTGCCGGATGGGAAATTCCGCCTGCTGGCCCGCGGCATCGAAGGGAGCAAGATCGGTGATGTGGCGATCGCGGGCCAACTCAAGCGTTCGGTGAGTGACGGGGAATCCTTGGGAATGTTTGAGCTGAGCGGCACGTTGACGGTGGAAGTGTCCAATCACGAATCGGACGGGACGGTCTGCGCATTTCGCGGCCTTGAGTTGGTGTCCGACACAGCAGGAACCGGGCTGGTTGTGCGGGGGGTTGAGGCGATCCGGTTTAATGAAGTGATGGTCGATCCCGCGATGGAGTTTGAAGTATCCGCCGCAGCGTTCGACGCCCAAGGATCGGATTGGGTCTGTCCGGTCGGCTCCGCCTCCTGCTCGAACAGCGGGGTCGGTCAGGGTCGGTGGACGTGGACCGACACGTTGCTCCAACCAGGCCGGTACTACGTCCGTGTCTTTGGAACGGCCCAAAGCCAGACCGTCGGCGAGGTGCGTGTGGGAACCACCACCCACCTGCTCGTGGATGGGCAGTACCACCCCTCAACGATGGCCGTCGGCTCAGATGGAAAAATGAGCCTGACTATTGGCAAGACGAATGCCAATGGGACATACTATGTCAGAAGGATCACCTTGTCACTTCAGCCAGACGCCGAATATGTGGAGCTCATCAATCTGAGCGGTGATGACATCCACCTGGGCGGCTGGACGATTGAGGGCGAGCTGACCGGAGGGCGGCAGGCCCGGCTGCCGGCAGGGTCGGTTATTAGGGCCCACGGGTTGCTGGTGGCTGCGGTGGATCTTGACGACACCCAGACCACGCTGGCTGGGAACGGGATTGACGCCCGCACGGCCTGGGAAATCCCCTCTGAGGTCAATGCGGTCCAACTTGAATTTCCAGGAGGGGCGCCCTCACCGGAGGATGATTGGTTGAAAACCACTGTGCCGAGCGGGAGCGTCTCTCGGTTGATCCTTCGATTGGGGTCCGCAACCGTTGATGAGGTGGAATACCGACTGCCCCTTGCGACCACGGCGAGCTTCCAAAGCCTTGAAAAGGGGGATCCGAGCGTCATCGTGGATCAGGATGGTGATGGGGTCGACGACGGCTGGTATCCGTCCCTTCAGCTCTACACGCCTGGGCAAATGAATGATAACGATGGCATGAAGGAGCTCAAGGACCTGACGACCATCGTACACGATCCCAGCCGAGAGATCACCATTCTGAATCGTCCGCTTGAGGGGGTCGGGGAGTTGGCCGGGCTGCCGAGTGGGATGGCGTGGAAGCCGTTTTCCAGCACGGACCTTGCCCGGATCGTGGATCGCCTGACGGTTGAGGGCTACCGGTTGCAAGCCGAGGGGCATTGGGGTGGGGATGAGGTAGGGCAAGCCGCTTGGGCTGAGAAAGCCGACGGCTTCTATGTCCATACCGACCCGCAGCAATCGGAGGCGATCGGGCGATGGCAATGGACAGGGCTTCCGGATGGCACGTATCGATTGAGCCTCTATGGCTGCGACGGATGCGCCGGGGAACAGTTCGCCGTACGATGGGAACGGCAGGATCATTCGTTCACCCAATGGTCTCCTGCGCTGTCGACGGACATCCAAGGACGGTTGGTCATTGGACAAGTGACCATCGGCACGCCTCCGGAGGAGGCCACGGACGGGACGCCACCCAACACATTCACCATAGAGCTCACCTGCGCCTCCGTGAGCGGGGTCTGTCACGTTGACGAGGTCCGGCTTGATCCGCAGCTGATCCGCGTGGGCCCGATCAACATCAATACCGCTCCCCTGGAAGTTCTGCGCGCGCTCCCGGGGATGACGGACACGCTGGCGTCGCGCCTCATCAGCGGGCGTCCCTATGGCGACCAAGAGCAGCGAGGCCGAGGGATTGGCGATCTCCTGCTCGGTAATGTGCTGGGATCGGATGAGGAAGAGAAATTGACGACGTTCAAGCGCATGGCGCACATGCTGACCACGCGGTCGGACCTGTTCGAAATCATCAGCCTTGGACAGGCGATGGATGGGGAGCACGTGCAGGCCACGCAGCGCATCCGCACCATTGTCCAGCGGTAACAGTGAGGAGGGGCGGCAGGAGGCAGGAAGCAAGGACACAGAACCTGGGAGTGAGCAGCCGAGGGATGTGGCATTCGGGATGGAAGGGCGTCACGGTCTCTGAGCGGGTCGGCTTCGCGGCCGCACTCATCGCCGCTCGGTCTGTTTTTTCCTGCCTCCTGCCGCCTGCCGCCTGCCTCCTACTGCGCGCTCCGGTCAGCGAGGCGGCTGTCAGCGAAGGGAAGAACCAACGGTTAGAATCGGCGGAGACGAACCAGGGCGGAGGCACGGTCAGCTCATCCACGTTTCGCCAGCAAATTGCGTTTGGGGGTGCCACGGCGGGGAGCCGCGTGATCAGCTCGCGGTTCCGGCTGGATGCGGGATTCATTGCGGCAAGCCTCTCAGCCACGACCCCCGCTCCGCCGAGTGAGCTCGAGCTGAAAGTGCTCTACGCGAAAACCGAGCTGTTCGGCCCGCAGATTACTCCTCAGACGTGGCAGAAGGATCACGATCCCGTGTTTATGTGGGAGCCTCCCCAAACCGGTCCGGAAGTGGCCGGCTACAGCTATGCCATCGATGGCATGCCGGATGCCGTCGTGGAGACGACGACGACCTCATATGACATGGCGGCTCAAGGGGCCGCGCCATTGGCCGATGGCAAGCACACCTTTTCTGTGAGCGCGGTGAACGGCGCAGGCAGCGCTGGCCCGCCCATTTCCATCGAGGTGTGGGTTGACGCCACCCCGCCGCAGATCGGGACCTACGGGCCTGAGCCCGGGTCGCTGATGAAGGTCGCGGCTCCTGCCGTGACGGCCACGATTTCCGATGCCGCAAGCGGGGTGCAGCCAACGGGGATGACGCTGCTCATCAATGGCAACCCCGCGTCCTTCACCGTTGATCAAACGACCGGGATCCTCACCGCCACAAGGGGGGCATGGAAAGAGGGAACGAATAGCCTGGAGCTGCGCGTGACCGATCTGGCGGGCAACGCCCAAGTGCCCCTGGTCTGGAGTATCACGATCGACACCATGCCTCCAACCGGGACCGTGACGGTGAATGGCGGAGCCTCCATGACGACCAGCATCTATGTGACGCTGGGGTTGAACGCCTCGGATGCCACCTCGGGCGTGGCGCGCATGCTGGTGAGCAACGATCTCTTGACCGGCTACGTGGAGGAACCGTACGTCGCCCAACGCGAGCTGTGGCAACTGACCGCGCTGCGAGGGCTGCGAACCGTGTACGTGAAGTTTATTGATAAGGCGGGCAACGTCTCAGAGGCGGTCTCCGATGAGATCGATCTCGGGTTGCTCTCGCCAGAAACCATCATCACGAGCGGACCCGCAGGCTTTTCGCTGGATTCCAGCGGGTCCTTTACCTTTCGCTGCCCTGAAGGGAGCTGCGTCTTCTCCTTTGCATTCGACAACGATGCGTGGTCGGCATGGAGCTCGGTGAGTTCCGCGACCACATCCGGTCTGGTGTTTGGCAACCACTACTTCCGAGTGAAAGCCGCAAGAGATGTCAACGGAAGTCCCGGCATCCAGCTGGATGAGGAGGATCCCTCGCCAGCGGAGCGCACGTGGATTGTCGGAGTTGAACCCCCGATGCTCACCGCGCCGAAAGGCCCCCCGATCAAAGTGTGGCGTCTTGAGTAAGATCCTAAAACGCCGTAGAATGATGGTCGATGGCACGTAGCGTCGGTCTTGAAGTCGGTCCTTCAGCCGTTCGAGCGGTCATTCTGGAGCGGGCGTCCGCCCTCTCCTCCTTCGCCAAGCGGCGCAGCGTTTCCCCCCGCATCCCAACAGCCCCCGTCCCTGCTGAAACCCACGCGCTCACGCTCGTGGGGATGCGCGATCTGCCCTGCGAGACCTCCAATCCCGAGGCGCTCACCCGCACCCTTGCGGAGTTGCGGCGGACGCTGCCGATCACAACGCCTGTGGTGCTGGGCATTCCCAGCGCCTCAGCCATTCTGGCCACGGTCACTCCGCTGATTCCGAATCCGCCTCGCGCGGCGCTTGGCGTGCAATTTGAGCTGCAGCAGCAGCTCCCCTTTGACGTGAGCGGGGCGGCGTGGCATTACTGGTGGCTCTCTCATCCAGACGGAGCCGGTCTTCCATTTGGGATGGCGACGGCGGCATCGTGGATTCGCGGTGCGGCCCGTCCGTCTTCCGAGCGCTCCCCTCGGCAAGGAGTTCCGGCACTCGTCGCGGCGATGCGGGAGTCGTTGCTTGAGGAACGGCTCGCCTGCTGTCGCCGAGCGGGTCTTTCCGTCCGATCGGTCACGCTCAACGCCCTGGCGGCGCTTAACGCCTGGGCCTTCCAACGCCTCAACGCCCGCCCGGACGCCGCGCCCTCCGCACCTTCCGCAGGATCCTCTTCCCGATCGCCCACCGATCAAGCCGATCGTTTCTCCGACGTCAGGCACGGAGCGCTCCTCCATCTCCTGACTGACCGGTCGGCGGAATGGATTGTGTGGACTGCTGAGACCTTGCAGGTCATCCCGGTGAGCAGCGCGTCGCCTGAATCGCTTTGGGAAGCTGCGGCGGTTTCCTATGAGGCGCTTCGCGCGCAGGCCAGTGAGGTGTCGGCGCCAACGTGGGTGCTTGGACCGTCCGAGGCGTTGGCTCCTCTCCGGGAGAGCCTAACAGCCCAGAAGGGCATTCCGGTCGAGGCCTTCGACGGGCGGAGCAGCATCGTCGCAGGAGTGGCTGCGTTGGAGCACCCTGAACGCTCAGCGGCGGCCCTCGGGCTTGCCCTCCAAGGGTTCGGATTGGGACGGGTTCGTCTCAATCTCTTGACCCACGCCCAGCAGGCCTTGCGTGCTCAGCACCTCCGCCGTATCGCCGTGATGACCAGCGGGGTTTGCGGCACCCTGATTGTTGCGTTGGGGTTGAACGGCATGATGGGGTTGCGAAACCGGCAGCTGCGCATCTTGCATTCGCTGGAGCGCCAAGAGCGCCTCTATCAGACGTTTCGCCCTGAGGTCCGCGCGCTGATTCAGCGCCAGGAACATACCCAGCAGCGCAACCGGCAGTTGGAGCAACTGGTGAAAGAATCCACCGTGCTGACCCAGGTGTTTGCCCAAGCGGCTGAAGCGCTCCCGGATTCCGCCTGGCTGACGACCTTGGAATGTTCCAAGAACGGGATTGTCCAAGGCGTCTTGGAGGGGCGCGCGACATCCTTCCAAGATGTGACCCAATTACTTGATCGGCTGAAGAACATCACAGGGATGCAGGCCGTCAAGCCCTTATCGACGAACATCGTCACCGATCCGGTGAGCGGGAAAGAACTGGTGGCGTTCGGCGTGCAGATCCAGCGGGCCTTGCGACTTGAGGAGGCGGCGAAATGACGCCGCGGTGTTCTGTGGAGCCCCGCGGGAGATTCCGCGGGTCACGCCGCTGCGCGGCCAGGCTGCGCGCCATCCGCGTCGGAGTTCTCCGATGGGCTCATCCGTGATGATGTCACGACGTCCCATGGCCTGGGTGCCGCTGATCAGTGCGATGGCGGTGAGCGCGGCGTTGACGGCCGTCATCGGGTGGCGGCTCAACCT
>JACPXS010000054.1 GCA_016196415.1 Candidatus Omnitrophota bacterium | reverse complement strand
GGTCCAGTCGGGGGAGACGCTGGGGAAAATCGCCTCATCGAACCGGACCACCGTGGAGCTCATCAAGCGGGCCAACGGGTTGAAGAGCGACGTGATCCGTCCCCAGCAGAAGCTCAAGGTCCCGAAAGGCCACTTTAGCATCGTCGTGGATAAGTCGCAGAACCAGCTCCTGCTGACGGAAGACAACCAGTTCGTCAAGAATTACTCGGTGGCGACCGGCAAGGAGAACTCCACCCCGGCGGGGACGTTCAAGATCGTGACCAAAATTCCGAACCCCGTGTGGTACAAGCAGGGCGCTGTAGTGCCGCCGGAGAGCCCGGAGAACATCCTGGGGACTCGGTGGCTGGGGATCGATAAGCCAGGCTATGGCATCCATGGCTCTATCGATCCTGAGGCGATCGGCAAGCAGGTGACGGCCGGATGCGTGCGGATGAGGAACCACGATGTCGAAGAGCTGTTTGACATCGTGCCGGTCGGAACCGACGTCACCGTGGTCGATTAACGCAGAGCTCGTCGGTTCCCGAGTGGTGCGATGGCAGATCGCGTGGCGCCCGAACGTTCATCGGCAAGGACCGTGCGTATGAACGGCTACCGGTATGAGTTCGAACGGCCGATCGCTGAACTCGAGCACCGCCTCCGAGAAGCCGAACAATTGCCGGCGCACGACGCGGGGCGCGCAGAAGCCGTCAAGACCCTGACGCGGCAACTGGAGCAGCTCAAACGTGCGGTCTACGGCAACCTCACGCCCTGGCAACGGGTGCAGTTAGCCCGACACCCCCAGCGGCCCTACACGCTTGACTATGTCTCGCGGTTGCTCAGCGATGTCATCCCGTTGCATGGCGATCGGCTCTTTGGCGATGACCGAGCGCTCATCGGCGGGATCGGCAAGCTTGAGGGGCGCTCGTGCGTCGTCCTGGGCCACCAGAAAGGGCGAGACACGAAAGAGAACTTGATGCGCAACTTCGGCTCCGCGCATCCGGAGGGCTATCGCAAGGCGCTGCGCTTGATGCGATTGGCCGAAAAGTTTCACTTGCCAGTGGTGATCTTGATCGATACCCCGGGGGCCTACCCGGGGATCGGGGCGGAGGAACGAGGTCAGGCGCATTCCATTGCCTCCAACATGCGGGAGATGGCGCGGTTGAAGACCTCCATCTTTGTGTGCGTGATTGGAGAAGGCGGGTCGGGGGGTGCGCTGGGGGTTGGGGTCGGTGACTGGGTGGCGATTTTGGAAAACGCGTACTACTCCGTGATCTCTCCGGAAGGCTGCGCGGCAATCCTCTGGCGGGATCGCGCCCGCGCGCCCGACGCGGCGGCGGCTTTGAAGCTGACCGCAGCGGATCTGTTGCAGTGTGGCATTGTCGATGAAATCGTCGACGAGCCGCTCGGGGGCGCCCATGGCGATCCTGAGCTGGTCGCCCAGCGCCTCAAGGCATCCCTCCTACGGTTTTGGAAACTCATCGAGGGCCTCCCGCTCGATGCCCTCCTGCAGCGCCGCTATGAGCGGTTTCGACGAATCGGCGCCTTCTCCTCGCAGGCGGTCCCCGTTGTGCCGTCCCCTCCGGTTCTCCCCCCCCTTCCGACGAGCTGACAGGCAGGGACGCGCGTTTGTCCTGCTCAATAGTGCCGAGGGTGGGAATCGAACCCACATGGCCTTGCGGCCGCGGGTTTTTGAGACCCGTGCGTCTGCCAGTTCCGCCACCTCGGCCTGTGAGCGACTCCGGGACATTGCCATTGTCGCCATGGCCTCGTGAGCGACAAGAGCCATGTCCCGGCTCAACGTGATCAACACGTACGTTCACGCTACGGTCAGCTTGATTTGGCTTTCTCGAAGAAGGGCTTAATGAGGTCGATGGGGATGGGGAAGATGATCGTGGAGTTTTTCTCGGTCGCGATCTCGGCGAGCGTCTGCAGGTAGCGCATCTGCAGCGACATCGGCTGCTCACTCATGAGCCGGGCCGCCTCGACCAGCTTTTGGGCCGCCTGAAACTCGGCCTCGGCCCCGATGACCTTCGCGCGCCGGACCCGCTCCGCCTCGGCCTGGCGGGCCATGGCGCGCCTGATCTCCTCCGGCAGATCCACTTGCTTGATCTCTACGGCCGAAACCTTCACGCCCCACGGGTCGGTCTGCTTGTCGATGATGGTCTGGAGCTGCTGGTTCAGTTTCTCGCGGTGGGCGAGCAGCTCGTCCAGCTCCACCTGCCCCAGGACGCTGCGGAGGGTTGTCTGGGCCATTTGTGAGCTCGCAAACAGATAGTCCTCGACCTCCACGATCGCCCGGTTGGGATCCATGACCCGAAAGTAGATCACCGCGTTCACCTTGATCGACACGTTGTCCTTCGTGATGACGTCTTGCGGCGGCACATCGAGCGTAATGGTCCGCAAGCTGATGCGGATGAGCCGGTCAATGGGAAAGAGGATCAGCTTCAGCCCCGGTCCCAGCGGCTCCCGCTGCATGCGGCCAAGCCGGAAGACCACTCCCCGCTCGTACTCGTTGAGGATCTTGATGCAGTTGACCAGCCAAAAGAACCCGATGAGCACAGGAAAGGACATCCAGCCGAAGAACGGCATTACGCGCCTCCTACTGAGAGTTTCTCCACAAGCAGTTGCAATCCCTCCACGCGGATCACCCGCACCCGTTCCCCTTGCTGGATCGGGCGCTGGCTCGTGGCGTTCCACAGCTCGCCATGCACGAAGACCTTGCCGTCGGGATTCAGGTCGGTCGACGCCACCCCGATTTCACCCAACAGGCCCTGGGCGCCTGTGGCCACCCGCTGGGTCTGTGCGCGAAACGCCCGTTGGGCGACAAAGAGGACGATCGCCGCCAGTGTCCCCACGGCGGGCAGGATGAAATCCAGCGACACGCGGATGGTCGGATCCGGCGACTCAAACAGCATCAGGCTGCCCAAGGTGAGCGCGATGACCCCGCCGACCGCCAGCAATCCGTAACTGGTCACTTTGATCTCGGCGACCAAGAGCGCCAAGCCCAAGGCCATCAGCGCGATCGCGGCGTAGCTCACCGGCAGCGCCTGGAACGCGTAGAGCGCCAGCAACAGGCATATGAGCCCCGCGATTCCAGGAAATCCAATACCCGGATGCGTGAATTCAAAGATCAACCCGAGGGTGCCCAAGAGCATCAGGATGTAGGCGATATTCGGGTTGGTGATGGTGGCGAGGAACTCCTGCCGCTTCGACATCGGGATGTTGACCGTCGCGGCCCCCGCGGTGTGGAGCTCCACCGGCACGCCGAGGAGCTGCACCCGCCGCCCTTCCATCTGAGCCAGCAACTCCGGGATGTCGGTGGCGATGAAGTCCACGATGCCGTCTTTGAGCGCGTCGGCCTCGGTGGCGGAGAAGCTCTCCGTCACCGATTTCGCCGCCCAGATTTCGTTGCGCCCGCGCGTTTTGGCGATCGTCGTGATCCAGGCCACCGTGTCGTTCATGATCTTCTCCGCCATGGGATCGCGGCTTTCTTCCTCGACGATTTCCTCCTCCGATTTTCCCGCTTCATCGGCTCGGCCCATCTTGCCCGGCTTCGATTCCTCGCGGGTTGCCCGCTTGATTCGCCGGATGAGCTTTTTGACCGGGCCGCCTCCCTCGCCGACCGCGACCGGATGCGCGGCCCCGATGTTGGTTGAAGGAGCCATCGCGGCGACATGCGCCGCCAGGGTGATGAACACGCCGGCCGATCCGGCGCGGGAGCCGGACGGGGCGACGTAGACGGCAATGGGGACCTTGGCATTCATGATGCGCTTGACGATCGCGCGGGTCGATTCCAACAGTCCGCCCGGCGTATCGAGCACGATGATGAGGCAGCGCGCGCCGTCCGACTCGGAACGGTCAATGGCATCCGCGATATACTGCTGGGTCACCGGGCTGATGATCCGGTTATCCAGCTCGATCACGTTCACGTGACCGGTGACCACCCGCTCGGGAGGCGTCGGCCCCGGTGGCGGTGGCGCTGCAGGCTTGGCTGCAACGGCCGGGAATGGTCCAGCGAAGGACACGATGAGCGCGGCGAGCAGCCACCGCGCTCGGGGGCGGCGCGGTGAGGCCGTCACCGTCCTCGTCGCCTTCCGTTGACACTGACAAGGGTGCATGTTATGGTGGTGAAGCCCATTCCACGGTTTCATTGGGGCAGTAGCTCAGTTGGGAGAGCGCCACAATGGCATTGTGGAGGTCACGGGTTCGATCCCCGTCTGCTCCACCATCATTCCTTCTCGAATCGTTCCTCTCGTCGAGCCGCGTGCCACGACGACACGGTCTCCCGACTCGCTGTTATCGTACAGGAGGCCGTGGAGACCGTCAAGGTAACATTGCCACCGCCGGAAACCCCTGATAACATATCCCCTCTCATGAGGTTAGGAGTCCACGTGCCGATTGCTAGCGGCCTCCTGGAGGCGGTCGAGCGGGCGAAGCGACTTGGCTGTACCACCATGCAGATATTCAGCCGCAGCCCGCGCGGCGGCACGCCGCCTGCGCTTGACTCGGAGCTCGCGGAGCGGTTTGATGCGGCGCGGCGCGCTGCCGGCCTTGCGCCGCTGGCGGTCCACGGCCCCTACATCATCAACCTCGCTTCTCCGGAGGCGGCCATGTGGCAGCGGTCGTCGGCGCTCTACCGCGATGAATATGCCAGAGCCTCTTGCTTGAAGGCGCAGTACTTGGTCACGCACGTCGGCAGCCACCGGGGACAGGGCGAGGCGGACGGCCTTTCGCGCGTGGCGGCAGCACTCACCCGCACGTTCGACCAAGCGCCGGCGGGCGCGATGGTCCTCCTCGAGAACACGGCGGGCTCCGGACAGGGCCTTGGTGACCGGTTCGAGCAGCTCGCCGTCATCCGGAACGCGGTGGCGGCGCGCGAACGGGTGGGCATCTGTCTCGACACCGCCCATCTCTTCGCGGCCGGCTATCCGATTCACACACCGGAGGGGCTGGAGCGGACGGTGGATGAGTTCGACCGCGCTATCGGGTTGGAGCGCCTGAAGCTGATCCATCTCAACGACTCCAAGGTGCCGTTTGGCTCGCGCGTCGACCGCCATTGGCACATCGGTGAGGGCCATATCGGCCTTGAGGCGTTTCGCCGGATTGTGAACCATCCTCGCCTGGGCGAGCTTCCCATGATCCTGGAAACACCCAAGACCACCGAACGGGACGATCTGCGCAACCTCGCCACGGTCAGGAAATTAATTCACGCCGCCGGGACATCTCGTCAACGGCGCGCCGTGGCTGCATGAGCGGTTCCCTTGAGCCGATCACCACGGAGCTGCTTGCCGTGGCCTCCGCGATTCAGGAGCGACAGCCCGAGGCGGCAATGATCGAGCGGCTGGCCACGCTTGAGCGGTTGTGCGCAGCCCCCGTCGCCCAGGAGCGCAATGGCGCTGCGACGCCGTGGCTCGCGAACGTGAAGACGGTGCTGGAGACCTGGCGGCAGGTGTGGCCGCGCTTAGGGCAGGATGAGGAATTTCGCCTCGCTGTGGCTCGCGAAGCACGGCTGTGGTCCAAGCGCCTGGCAAGCCTTGCGCGTCGCGCCTAGTGCGTCTCACGCGCAGTGAAGCACTCCTTTGGCAACGGGAGAAGACGCCCGTATGGAGTCGGTGGGGAGGCGAGCCGTGAGGTGGGCTTGCCGCGGGAGATGATGGCCTTGCACGTGGCTCCGTTTGTCTTGTGGGAGCCGGCCCACCGCCTGATGATCCTCGCCACCGCGGCAGGCGCGCTGGGAGTGGTGCGCTACGCCACACGGCTTCGATCGGATCATGATCACTGGGTGCGCCACGGGCTGGCGGTTGCGCTCCTAGCCAATGAGGTCCTCGCGTGGGCGCTGGCGATCCTGCAGGGTCATGCGCATCTGCCGATTCAGCTCTGCGAGCTCGCGCTGCTGTTGACCGTCTGGGCGCTCTGGAGCCTTGGGCCTTCGGTCAGTGAGGTGGCCTATTTCTGGGGGCTCGGGGGGAGCCTCCAGGCCATCCTGACCCCGGACGTGCCCCGAGGATTTCCTGATTACTGGTGGATCAAGTTCTTCATCAGCCACTGCGGGGTGGTCCTCGGCGTGATCTACCTCGCCGTCACCGGTCGCATCGCGCCGACGCACCGCTCCGTCTGGCGGGTCTTGGGTTTGACCAATCTCTACGCGGCCTCGGCGGTGATCATCAACGGGATGTTCGGCACCAACTACGGCTACCTGGCGCAGAAGCCGGCGCAGCCAAGCCTGCTCGATTACTTTGGCCCGTGGCCGTGGTATATTCTTGGGATGGAGGGTGTGGCGCTGCTGTCACTCTATGGATGCTATGCGCCCTTTGCGGCCGCGTTTCAGCGCCTACCCAAACCGGCTCCTTCGCATGAGCGTTGAGCCGCACTCCCCGGCGGGTCGTTGAGATGTGCTCAAGTGCGGACAGGAGTGGGGCCGCTTCGCTCAAGGGAGTAATCTTCCCCTCATGGCAGAGCCATTGACGATTACGGTGCAGGGAACCCCCAACCCCAATGCCGTCAAGTTTACGCTCAATCGGATCATCGCCGCGCAAGGCAAGACCTATCGGGATGCCGCCAGCGCTGAGGCGGACTGGGCGAGGCAACTCCTGTGCATCGACGGCGTCACACAGCTCTTCGCATTCCAACACTTTATCTCGGTGAGCAAAACCCCTGCCGCGAATTGGGATCTGGTGGCTCCCCAAGTGGAGGCGGTCTTGCGGAGCGCGTTTCAGCAGGACCGTTGATTTCCGCAGCAGGAGTGATGGAGCACGTCTCCTCATCATCAGAGGCGACGCGACGTGCAGGCTGGGCGTGAGGGAGCACAACAGGAGGAGAAGCGTGGATGGAGCCAAGGATTGGACGCTCGATTGGGCAGGGATTTCGCGCGGCGAACAAGAGCTGGGTTGGGATCGCGCTCTTCATCGGGTGTTGGATTGCGATCCTTGCCATCGTGGGGCTTGGCATCGCGTTGACGAGGCCGCCGGTTGAGCTGTTTCAGGAGCGCCTACCGAGCGTCGGGGTCCCTCCTGCGCCTGGAGCCACAGCGCCCACCCCGCCAGGGTCCCAACCGGCCGATCTCTTCAATCAAATGGAAGCCGGGAAGGAGGCGGCAAGCTCGCCGGCCCCCGCGACGGCGGCTCCCGCCACCCCATCGCCTCAAGCGACCGACGCGCGTCGCGCCGTTGATGAGCGATCACGGCGGATCATGAAATGGTTTGGTCAGGCTTGGCCGATGCTAGGCGTATGCTTTCTGCTGCTGATGGCTACGAATCTGTTGCTCAACGGAGGCCAGATCGGCTATCTGCACAAGCGGGTGATGGGCCAACCCGTGTCCATCTCAGAGTTCTGGAGGGCGGGGAGCCGGGCGTTTGTCGGGTTGCTGGGGGCGCTCCTCCTGGTTGTGCTGGCAATTGGGATCGCGGGGTTGACGCTGATGCTCCTCGCCGGACTGTTCTCGCTGCTCGGCAAGGGGCTGCCTGGCGTGGTGGTGAGCGTGCTGAGCGTGCTCATCGGCGCAGCGGCCGTCGTGGGAATCGTCTGGCTTGCGGTCAAGGTGTCGTTCTGGTTTATCGCGATCGTCGTGGATCGTGTGGGGCCGCTGGCCGGGTTTGCGGCAAGTGTTCGCGCGACCCGCGGACGCTGGTGGCGGACGCTTGGCTTGGGGCTGCTCATCGTCCTCATTTCCTACGCGGTGTGGATTCCGTTTGCGCTGCTTGAATGGGTCGGGAATCGCATCGGCGGCCCGCTCGCTCCCGCGGTGGGTGTGATCAGCAACCTCTTGGGCGGCGTTGCGAGCATCGTTGTCGGGTTTGCGATCCTCGCCGCGTACATCCAATTTTACGAGGATGCGAAGTCCATCACACCTGTCCAGGTGGCGGCGAGCCCATCGGCGTCAGGGTGATCGCGTCCCGCTGATGTGCTCCTCCGGAGGCTGGCTCGCCGGCCGCTGGCTCGTTCCTGGACTGTGATCGCATGGCCGATGAGCAGCGACAATCCATTCGGCTGAGAAGCCGCCTCACCACGTTTCTTCGGACCATCGTAACCGGCAAGGTCCAGCGGGCCCTCACGAAGGATATTGGGGGCGGGGGGGCGTGTCTTGCGGTCGCAGGCGTGTTTCATCTGGGAACCCGGCTTGAGTTGGAGATCGCATTGCCCGATCGCTCTGCGCCCATCCGGTGTGTCGCCGAGGTCGTATGGTACAAGCGCATGGGGTCGCCGGCAACGCCGTACGCCGATGCGCCGGCTGAGCTTGGCGTGAAGTTCGTGCGCATTGATCCAGCGGACTATACCGCCATCATGCAGTACGCGAAACTCAACGCGCTCCCGCCTTGCGCGTGAGCGCGCCTCGAGGGGGTGGAGGGCTGTTGAGCGTCGCGTTGAGACCCGGCCGCTGACGCCCATCCTCCGACCGCCACACGCGTGAACACCCATGCCTGACAACTATCCATTCCGTCAGATCGAGCCCAAGTGGCAGCGGGTTTGGGAGGAGCGGCGCACCTTCCGCGCCGTGGATGGCGGCCCAACGCCCAAGTGCTATGTGCTGGACATGTTTCCGTATCCGTCAGGCGCGGGGTTGCACGTCGGCCATCCCGAAGGGTACACCGCGACGGATATCGTGGCGCGGTTTCGGCGCATGCGGGGCTATAACGTGCTGCATCCCATGGGATGGGATGCATTCGGGTTGCCCACCGAGCAATACGCGATCGAGACCGGCACCCACCCGGCGTTGACGACGCGCAAGAACATCGAGACCTTCAGACGCCAAATCAAGCGTCTGGGTTTTTCGTACGACTGGGACCGGGAACTTGATACCACGGATCCGGCCTACGTGAAATGGACGCAGTGGATTTTTCTGAAGTTGTATGAGCGCGGGTTGGCCTACATGGCCGACGCGCCGGTGTGGTGGTGCCCCTCGTGCGGCACCGTGCTGGCCAACGAAGAAGTGGCGGATGGCCGCTGCGAACGCAAGAATCATCCGGTTGAGCGACGCCCGATGCGCCAGTGGATGCTCAAGATTACGGCCTACGCGGATCGGCTGCTCAATGATCTGGAGGGGTTGGACTGGCCGCCGCACATTAAGGACATGCAGCGCCATTGGATCGGCAGGAGCGAAGGCGTCGAGGTGTGGTTTGGTCTTGCGATCGACGCCAAGGCGATCCCCGATGCCCTCCTTGACGGCACGCGCAGTCGTCGGCGGGCGGACGCTGTGGAGCTGAAGATCTACACCACGCGGCCCGATACGCTCTTCGGGACGACGTACATCGTGCTCGCCCCTGAGCATCCGCTGGTTCCGTCCCTCACGACGGAAAAGCGGCGGGGCCTGGTGGAGCAATACCGGGCGGTGGCGTCGCGGAAAGGCGAGCTGGAACGCACCGAGCTCGCCAAGGAGAAAACCGGGGTATTCACCGGCGCCTACGCGGTCAACCCGGTCAATCAGGAGAAGATTCCCGTGTGGATCGCGGATTACGTGCTCGCCACCTACGGGACAGGTGCGATCATGGCGGTGCCGGCGCACGATCAGCGGGATCTTGAGTTTGCGCTGACCTACGGGTTGGATGTGCGCATCGTCATCGTGCCGGAGGATCGCGCGCTCGAGCTGGCCGGCCTGACGCAGGCCTACACGGACGCGGGTCGGATGCGCGACTCCGGCCCGTTTACCGGGCTCTCGAGCGAGGACGCGACAGGGAAGATCACCGACTGGCTGAACGCGCGCGGGGTCGGGGGGCGGGCGATCAACTATAAGCTCCGGGACTGGCTGTTCTCGCGCCAGCGCTATTGGGGCGAGCCCATTCCCATTGTGCACTGCCGCGATGCGTGTCAGGGTCCAGTCGCGCTCCCGGAGTCCGCGTTACCACTTCAGTTGCCGGACATGGCAGATTTCAAACCCGGCGTCCCCGTGGCCTCTTCCGGGGCTGAGGCGTTCATTGGGGCTCCGCTTGATCGAGCGAACAATCCAGACGGTTCTCCTTGGAAACAGACCACCTGCCCGACGTGTCGCGGTTCTGCCGAACGGGAAACCAACACGATGCCGCAGTGGGCCGGCTCCTGCTGGTACTACTTGCGCTACCTGGATCCGCGCAACGCATCGCGCGCGTGGGATCCGACGCTTGAGCGCTACTGGATGCCGGTCGATCTCTACATCGGCGGCGCGGAGCACGCGGTGCTCCATCTGCTCTACGCGCGGTTCTGGCATAAGGTCCTCTACGATCTCAAGCTCGTCTCCACGCCTGAGCCGTTTCACACGCTCGTGAACCAAGGGCTCATCCTCGGCGAGGATGGGGAGAAGATGTCCAAATCGAGGGGCAACGTGGTGAACCCGGACGAGGTGATCGCCGCCCATGGCGCGGATGCCTTCCGGCTCTATGAGATGTTCATGGGACCGCTGGAGGCGGTCAAGCCATGGAGCACGCGCAGCATCGAGGGGGCGGACCGCTTTCTCAACCGCGTGTGGCGGCTCGGAGAACTGGTCCAGGGTCCAGGGTTCAGGTGCGATGATGGAGTTGGTCAATGCCATGTACGAAGCCCTTGATGCCGGTCAGAAGTCTCAGGAACCGATGGCGCATCAGCCCCCGCCTCAGCACCCCCAACCCCGAACCGCTCTGCGCCAAGCCGTTGAGATCCTTGTGCTGCTGCTGTCCCCGTTTGCCCCGCATCTGTGCGAGGAGTTGTGGGAGCGCCTTGGGCATCCGAACAGCCTGGCGCACGAGCCGTGGCCTGCGTGTGATCCGTCGGCGTTGGAGGAGTCCACGGTGCTGTTGGTCGTGCAGGTCAATGGGAAACTTCGCGCGCGAATCACCGTGCCGGCCGAGGCGAGCGAGGAGCAGTTGCGCGCGGCCGTGCTGGAGCACGAGCAAGTCAAGAAGTTCGTCAACGGCCGGTCCATCAAGCAGTGTATCGTTGTGCCGAAGCGCTTGGTGAATATTGTGGTGTGATGGTGGATTTCACGGAGCAGGAACGAAAGACGTTGACGTGGCTCGGAGCCCTGCTGGTGCTGGGGGCGGGGACGTTGCTCTGGCAGCGACAGCAGCCACCCTTCAGGATCAGGAGAAGCGCCTCCGTCGCGCCCCCGGATAGCGTGCCAGATCAACCGCCGCCTGGGGATGGGTCAACCAGCCATGCGATCAGGTACGGTAGGCAGCGTGAGTCGGCCCGCCGTGAGCCGGTGGAGTCAACCACCTGGGATCAGGCGCTGCGGCATGCGAGAGGAGTTGACGTCAATACGGCCGGTATTGCAGAATTGGAGCGCTTACCTGGTGTGGGGCCGACCCTGGCCAAGCGGATTGTGGCGTATCGCGACCGTCACGGTCCATTCCACCGGGCCGAGGAGCTCTCGCAGGTTCCAGGGATCGGGCCAAAAACCTGCGACGCGTTGGCGGACTATCTCACCGTGCGGTGAGGGAGCGCGTCGATGGAGCGTGAGGTGCGCGTGCTGAGCGATGTCAAGGATCTCAGCGAGCTGATCGATGGCGCCAGCGTGGATGGTGCGCGCGTCATCCCCCAGGGCGGGCAGCTCAGCCTGGAACTGGACCTGACGCGCGCCTGCCCGGAGCTCCAGG
This sequence comes from Candidatus Omnitrophota bacterium, assembly GCA_016196415.1. The sequence continues at coordinate 3,406 of JACPXS010000054.1, read as the reverse complement.
CAGCGAACCGCCGCGGTGTGTTTTCTCGGCCAAAGACCCCCTGGGTCAAGAGCCGCTTGATGCTCCAGCGAATCGCTGAGATCGCGGTGCAGCGGATCGTTGAGGCCGCGCCAAGCCAGGCGCCGCTCTTGAGCTGTGAGTCAGTGCCTGGCGGGTATCGACTCATCGTGGAGAGCCCGGATGGGCTGCGGCTTTCGCTCACGCTTGATCAGCTTGAGGGGCATTTCGCCGATGTCGGCGCGCCGATGGCATCACCATGAGGGGTGGGAGTGCATGGGAAATCTTGGACTGTCAGAGCTGGTCGTGATTGGGATCATCGCGCTCGTGGTGATTGGACCGAGGCGGCTCCCGGAAGTCGCGCGGGGATTGGGGGAAGCGCTGCGCTCCTTCCAGGAGGCGATGAAGGGATCTTCGGACAAGCAGCGGCCGTCCTCGAAGCCATGAATCTCACCGTTCGACAGCGTCTAGTGGAGGCCTCTCGGGATGTCCAGACGCGGGAAGTCCTGACCTTTTTGTACCGCGATCATCCACAAGGGGCCTCGTTTGACGCCTTGAAGGAAATGCTCTTCCTCCACGAGGCCTTCGAAGAAGCAGGGCTGCAGCAACTGGTGCAGGAGGGCGTCCTGATCTTCAACGGCAAGCGCTATACGATTGCCGCCGATGCCCGATCGGTGCTCGACCGCGACCCCATCATCCTGATGGATGAATTCCTCCGGTAAACGCGTTGCCGCGTTAACGCGTTGGCGCGTTGCCGGAACACCCTACCGCATCCACATGAACGCGACAACTCGCGAACGCGCAAACGCGCCCACCGCGTTCCTCCCATGACGCGCACCTTCACCATCTCCTCCTCGCGGGGGGCGGCCTTCCAGCTCGATCTGACGCATGATCTGAACGACGGCCAGCGCGCCGCGGTCACGTGCGGGGATGGGCCGAAGCTCGTGATCGCCGGGGCCGGCTCCGGCAAGACCCGCACGATCACCTACCGCGTGGCCTATCTGATGATGACGGGCATCCCGCCCTCGCAGATTTTCCTGGCGACCTTCACCAACAAAGCGGCTCGAGAGATGCTCAGCCGCGTTGAGACGCTGATGGGCGGCGATGCGGGCTCAATCTGGGGCGGGACGTTCCACGCCATTGGGAACCGGCTGCTGCGCCAGCACGCCTCCCTGGTGGGGCGCCAGCCCAACTACTCGATTCTGGATGAAGAGGATCAGCGCGATCTGTTGCGGATCTCTGTGACGGAAGCGAAGATCCCCGTAGAGGCCAAGCGGTTTCCATCGCCGTCGGTGATCGGAGAACTCCTCAGCATGGCCTTCAACACCCAGCGGCCCCTCTCGGCCGTCGTGGAGGAGCGCGCCCCGCACTTCGCGATGTGGATCGAAGCGCTCCAGCACGTCGGCGCGCGCTACGAGGCGAAAAAGCGCTCGGCCAACGCGATGGACTACGATGATCTCTTGCGCTTTTGGCTCACGCTGCTCGAGGAGCATCCCGACGTCGCCGAGCGGCTGGGCCGGCAGTTCCGGCACCTGTTGGTGGACGAGTACCAGGATACCAACATCATCCAGGCGCGGATCGTGGAGCGGATCGCCGAACACAACGGCCGCACCCTCATGGTGGTGGGCGACGACGCTCAGAGCATCTATCAGTTTCGGGGCGCGAATTATGACAACATCCTGAAGTTTCCGGAGCGCAACCCGGGCACGGAGATCTTCAAACTGGAGGTCAACTATCGGTCCACGCCTGAGATTCTGGAGTTCACCAACGCGAGCATCCTCCACAACCGCCGGCAACACCGCAAGACGCTCGTGGCCCACCGCGCGCGCGGCAGCCTCCCCGTCGTGCTGCCGCTCACCGATGTCTATCAGGAGGCGGCGTTTGTGGCGGAACGGATCCTGCAGTTGCGCGATGAGGGCATTCCGCTCACCGAGATGGCGGCGCTCTACCGCGCGCACGCCCACTCCTCCATCCTGCAGGCGGAGCTCATCAAGCGGAACATCCCCTATGACGTGCGATCCGGCGTGCGGTTCTTTGAGCAGGCGCACATCAAAGATGTGACGGCGCACCTCAAGGTGCTGGAGAACCCGTTCGATGAGATTGCCTGGAGGCGGTTGTGGCTGATGCTGCCGCGGGTCGGCCAGGCCACCGCCGCGCGGCTGTGGGATGCCATGGCCAAATCGGCCAACCCTCTCGAAGCCGCCATGAGCGCGTCGATCGGCCTCGGGCTTCCTCTTGCCGCCCAGGCGCACCTGAAACGGTTCCAGCACGATCTGCGGATGTTGAAGGCGGCGGCTGAAGATGAGCCTCCTTCCGAGGTGATCCGCACGGTGCTTGAGACGGGATACCTTGACTACCTGCGAGCGAAGCATGAAGACGCCCAAGCGCGTTTGGAGGACATCCAGCAGCTCGCGGTATTTGCGCGCTCCTACCGGTCGCTGCGCACCCTCCTCTCTGAGCTGGTGCTCTTGGGCGAGCTGTACGGGCAGGAAGTCGGCGGGGGCGGCTCGCGCGACACCGAGCGGCTGGTGCTAAGCTCCATCCATCAGGCGAAGGGGCTGGAGTGGCGCGTGGTGTTCGTCATCCGGATGTGCGAGGGGGATTTCCCATCGGAGATGGCCCTCCGGGAAACCCACGGCGAAGAAGAGGAGCGACGCATCTTCTATGTAGCCACGACCCGGGCGAAAGACGAGCTCTACCTCAGCCACCCGCTGATGGATCTCAGCGCGCGAGGGCGCGGGCTGCTCCTGCAGCCGTCGCGATTCCTTCGGGAAATCCGGTTCACGCTGTATGAGCAGGGCGAGGTGGAATCGGTGCCGTCGTCTGACCGAGAGGGGGACTGATCCATGGAGGAGCGTCGGCATTTTGTCCGGTTGGATACGCGGTTGGAAGCGACGTACACCGCGCTGCCGTCCGGCAAGGCCCAGCGCGCCGCGACGAAAGACGTCGGCGGGGGCGGCGCGTGCTTCTTTTCCGACCGGGTGCTTGAGCCTGGAACGCGCCTGCAGGTGGCCCTCAAGCTGCCGGATCGCGAGCAACCGGTGAACTTCACGGCGGAGGTCGTCTGGTGCGAGCCGTATGAGGTGATCGGCAAGACGGAGCGCCAGCGGGCGGTGGAGGTGGGCGTCAAATTTTTGGAGATCGCCCCGAAGGATCGGGACGCAGTGATGCAACACGTCATCTTAAGCGTCCAGCGTCCCCCCCACGGATAACGTGCCAGGCACTTTTCAAGGGAAAAGTGCCTGGCACGTTATCTCAGGCGCCCTGACGGCTTAGTGACGGATCGTTTTTCCAGCGGTCGGCTGGCAACGTTGATACGCAGGAGAGCGACGCTCTCTTCTGCGTTTTTTTGTTGATCTAAACGCCCCAGTTGGGCAAGAGGCGTTTGGAGGAGAAGTCACAACAACGC
>JACPXS010000050.1 GCA_016196415.1 Candidatus Omnitrophota bacterium | reverse complement strand
TGTGGCGAGGGTCCCCCCGGCCCCCCCGCCAGGACTCCGACGACGACTCCCCATGACACTGCTCTTGAACGGAACCCATGACCGTGCTATTGGCTTGCAACACACGAAGACCGTTGACTTGCTAAGTCGTCCTTTATGCCGTAATCTGTAGGAAGGGATGGTTGCTCCGTCGAAAAGCTCGCCGGTGGGCCACGGGTGACCCCACCACCTGTTGCTTCGCCGAAGGCGAAAGCTGGCCCTCCGGGCCAGGCAACAGGTGGTGGGGTGACCCGGAGACGGGTCCCCTGCGCCGCCCGCAGAGCCAGGGCGATAGTCGGTGGGCCAGGACGGGCGCAGGGTGGCGCCGGGGCAGGCCCCGGGCCCCTGCAGCCGTTGCGCTGGGTTTTCGACAGAGCAAGGGATGGGCTCTGTTCCCTTTGCCTACGCCGATAACAACCCTGAGCCTATTGCATAGCTTGGGGAGATTAGGCCCGCGAGAGGTCACGCTTTGGCGGGCCGATTTTCGTTGAGGAGGACTCGAGAAAAACGGGGCCGTCCTCAATAGAGCCAACCACCTCGCAATAGCGGGTAGCCATGAGGCGGTACTCTTGAGCCCGGCACCGATTTTACGCCGGACGAGTAGCGGTCATTTGAAATAAACGCGTTTTTTTTGGCCGCGGCAACGGCCTTTCACAATGCTTCAGAAGAAAACTCGCTGGCTTAGAGTGCGTCCCAGAATTCCGCGTAGGCCGCGTTGCGGCGCCAGGCCGCCGATGCCAAGGCGCGACGACCGAGCCTCCATCAAGGTGGCGAAGGAAGTGCCGCAGGCTGCGGAGCCTGCGGCCGACGAAGGCGTACTCCCTGGAGTACGTCGAGGAGGAGCAACGCCAGCAGCGGGGGCCTGCCGCCGCAACCCACGCGGATGTCCGCCGGGGACGGGCCGATGCCCGTCGGCGGGCTGTGTCGCTCGTCGTCGACGATGCTTGACCCGCATCACCTTCCTCCTCGCTTCGTGCCCGCCTCGTGCCTCGGCCCGTCGCGGCCCACGGGGTATTCTGGGACGCGCTCTTAGTTGGCCTCTTGTTTTTCTTCTCGCAGGCTGCCTTGCTTCACCGCGGTACTCAGATTCTCAATTCACCGGCGGGATCCCTGTAGGCAACGTGGGTCCTTTCAGCAACCTGCGCCTAGGGATCGTTTACACAGACAATACCCTTGAGGCCTTCGAATACATGAAGAGGCACCGGGCCCAGTGGCACCGCAAGGTTGTCCCCTTTCTGGAGAAAGTCGATTCCACGGATGTCGTTGACAATCTCGACCGGATCGGCTACAGCCGCTTCAAAGAGACCACCCATTTTGAGACTCTCGAGGAGGCCGTCAAACGAGAGGTGGATCTGATTCTCCTTTTTGATTACCGTTGCTCGGTGGCACAACAGATCGGGGGCAACACCACAGTCGACATCTCAGGGACCTTCATGAATCGTCACGAAAGGGTGGTGGATATCATCAAGGGAAGCGGCCTGTCGACACCTCCTTACTTTTCGTTTACCTTCCAATTCGGCAAGGCCTTAAAGGCAGCCTTTAACGAATTCCTCGATGGAATGGACAGCTCCCCCCACCTCCGCGCATTCGCAGAACGACGGGTTGTGCCTGCTGCAGGAGCGTTCCGCACAGAGGGACAGGGCAGGCCGCCCCGGCCGTCAGGGCGGGGCCACTATGAAAAAAGTTGGGCCGTTGTGCTTGGCATTAATCGATACCAATTCTGGCCCCCGCTGGAATATGCGGTCGCTGACGCCCGCGCGGTTGCGGAAGAACTCAAGGCGATGGGTTTTGACGAGATCATTCAATTGTTGGACCAAGACGCTTCACGGGAAAAGATTCTCACCCTGTTGGGTGTGGATCTCCCTAAAAAAGTTGGGCCGGAGGACCGCGTGGTGATTTTCTTTGCCGGGCACGGCCAGACGGAATCGCTCGCCGACGGAGGCGAACAAGGTTATATCATTCCAGCTGACGCCCGCCAAACGAATTATTTCGCAACGGCCATTTCCATGACTCAGGTGCGGGAACTTTCCCAAAGGATCCCAGCCAAACATTTGCTGTACGTGATGGATGCCTGTTACTCGGGCCATGGCTTCACCCGGGCTTCTGGGCTCGATCCGCTCATGGAGGGGTATGTCGAGAAAATCACGGCTCTCCGGGCCGTGCAAATGATCACGGCAGGTGGGAAAGATGAGCAAGTCGCCGAGCGCGAGGGACACGGCATCTTCACGCTCTATTTGTTACGTGGCCTCGCCGGGGAAGCGGATCGAGACGCCGACGGCGTCATCACGGCCTCAGAACTCGGCGCGTATCTAATGCCGCAAGTCTCGCGTGCCACGGACAATCACCAAACGCCTCAGTACGGTCGCCTGGACGGTGAAGGGGAAGTGGTATTTACGGTCCCTTCTCAAGCTCCGGAATCCACGCACTAACTTCCAAGGACCAACCACCAACTTCCAAGGACCAAGCACCAAGCTCCAAACGCGTTTGGAGCTTGGAATTTGGAACTTGGAATTTAATTGTCAGGACTTGGGGGGTTGGATCACGACGAGGGAGCGGGGGAGGCTGGAGATGAGCTCCAGCTCAAGGGCTCGGTGGTAGAAGAGCCGCAGGGCCTTGCGGCTGTCGGCGGAGAGGTTCAGGGTCTCCTCGTTGACGTACATGCTCACAAACTGCCGCGCCCGGGAGGCGTCGATGCCGCGGCCGTATTTCATCGAGGCGGACACGACCTGATCTTCATGGCTCATCGCGTAGAGGATGCTCTCGCGCAGGCCTTTCGCGATCTGGGCGGCCAGCGGTTTTCCCAGGCTCCGTTTGACGACGTTCAGGCCCAGCGGCAGCGGCAGGTGGGTCTGGCTCTTCCACCAGACGCCCAGGTCGAGCACCGGCAGCAGACCCTGGTCGCGGTAGGTGAGTTGGCGCTCGTGGATGAGAAGTCCGGCGTCGACGTTACCACGGAGCACCGCCTCGCCGATCCGCTCGAAGCTCATCGTCACCGGCTGGAAATCCGGGACGGCCAGCTTCAGCAGGAAGTAGGCGGTGGTGTGCAGCCCCGGCACGGCGATCCGTTGGCCGTTGAGATCCTCGGGGCCGTGGGGCTTGAGCGAGACCACCAGCGGTCCGTAGCCCTGGCCGATGCTCGAGCCGACCGACAGGATCCAGTAATCCTTGGCGATGAGGGGGTAGCTGGCCGCAGAGATGGCGGTCACGTCAAGCTCGGCCTTCAGCGCTCGTTGGTTGAGTGTTTGGATGTCCTGGATGACGTGCTCGATCCGCACGCCGCCAATGGCGACGTGGCCTTCGGCCAGCGCGTAGAACATGAACGCGTCGTCCATGTCCGGCGTATGTCCGACGGTGATAATGCGAGTCATTCGCACAAGAAGAAACGCGCCTGAAATTTTAGATTTTGGATTTTAGATTTTGGATTGGGAGCGTACCGCATCGTTAACTGTGCATCGTCTAGGCAACACGGTACGCCGCCTAATCGAAAATCCAAAATCGAAAATATAAAATTTCTGTCGTCTTCTCCGGTTACGCCCATTCTTCGTAGTGGATGCGCTCGCGCGGCACGCCGAAGGATTCGAGGTCCTTCACGATCTCTTTGACGATCTCCAGCCACCCGCAGATGTAGATCTCGCGGTTGCCCAGCACCGGAAAGTGCTTGCGGAAGGTTTGTTGGATATGCCCGGTCTCCCCCAGCCATTCCTTTGGCCGGCTGACTGTCGGGAGGTAATGGAAGCCGGGGCGCATGGAGGCCAGCGTCCGGAACTCGGTCTCGTACAGGAGCGCGTGCTCGTAGCGGCAGCCAAACAACAGCCACATCTCGCCCGTGAACTGTTGGTGATGGAGCTGCTGGATCATGCTGCGAAACGGCGCGACCCCGGTGCCGGTGGCCATGAAGACGGGCTGATAGTCCAGCGGCTGCTTGAGCAGGAAGCGGCCGTGCGGGCCTGAGATCGTCACGGGCATCCCCGGCTTCAGCCCCCAGAAGAACGTCGAGGCGATGCCTTTTTCCACGTGCTGGAGGCAAACCTCGATCACCCCTTCCTCATGGGGGGGCGAGGCGATGGAATAGGCCCGCTTGACGGCGGGGCCGCTCGTCTGGGCCGCCCGGGCGCGCACCTCCGGGGGCGCGCCGGGCAGATCCTTGGGCACGTGGACGATGACAAACTGCCCCGCCTCAAAGGCCAGCCGCGTCGGCAAGACCAGGCGAAGCCGGAAGGCCCGGACGTTGTACGAGAGCACATCGATGTGATCGACGACCGTTTGGAGCGTTTGAACAGTCATGGACTGGTTCGGATCGGTGACTAGTATTCCGTGCAGATCGACGTGATGGATCCGCGCGCCGGTCAGGTTGGCAGGGCCTGCCGCTGCGCCACCCTTCGCCCCCCGTCCTCGCGCCGGGGCGGCGCTTCGCGACACCGCCGCTCGGCACTGCGGGCGGGGGGCGCAGGGGACCCGGCTTCGCGTCACCCGCCACCCTGACCACGCAAGTCAATGGGGACGGAACATTAGAGGCTGCGGAGCAACTCCCGTTTGGTTCAAGGGAAAGACGGGTTCTCGACGGATATGATTCGTGCCTCCTTGAACCTTCAACCTTGAACAAGCGGGGTT
>JACPXS010000049.1 GCA_016196415.1 Candidatus Omnitrophota bacterium | reverse complement strand
GACGGACGTGGGGTGGCGCCGCGGGCCTCCGCCTGCGGCGCGCGGCATTCCCGTCGCCGACCCACTTCGCGGGTCCCCCGGCTCGGTCGCAGGCCCCGCTGCCTGAAACCTTCGAACATTCCAGCGAGCTGGTTTTCGACAGAGCAAGCTGCTCTAAGAACCCACCCTCCCGCTCCCGCGCGCCAGGCCGTCCCCTCACCGGAGGCGGATTTCCCTTGACAAAGTGTATCACATACACTATATTTTATTAGTGTAGCTGATACACTTAATGCCGATTCCTCCTCGCACAAACGGCTATCTTGTCAAGCACGCCATCGCCGTGGATGTCGTGCTCTTTACCATTCAGGGCGGAACCTTGAAGGCGCTGCTGGTCAAGCGCCAGCAGGGGCCGTATCGGGGGGCCTGGGCGCTGCCAGGCGGGATGGTGGGGCACGAGGAATCGGTGGATGCGGCGGCGCTGCGCGAGCTGCAGGAAGAAACGAATATCGGCAACATCTATCTGGAGCAGCTCTACACCTTCGGCGAGCCAAGCCGCGATCCGCGCGGGCGCGTGATTAGCGTCGCCTACTACGCCCTGGTGAACTGGCAGCAGTTTCAGCTCAAGGCCCGCCAACGGGTCTCCGAAGCCAACTGGTTCCCGATCAAGCGGCTTCCGTCGCTTGCGTTTGACCACCAGCCGATTATCGACTATGCGCTGGAGCGGTTGCGCAACAAGATCAACTACACCACGGTGGGGTTTCAGCTGCTCCCGCGGGAGTTTACCTTGACGGAGCTGCAGAGCGCCTATGAGGTTCTCCTGGGCCAGCGTCTGGATAAACGGAACTTCCGCCGGAAGATGCTCCAATTGGGGATCCTGAAAGGCACGCGGGAATTCAAGGCGAGCGGCCGGCAGCGACCGGCCAGACTTTACACGTTTGCGGAGCCGAAAGTCGTGAAGCTGCAGGAAAAAGGCATCATCGTGCCCTTCTAAGATGACGACGAACGGCCAGACGACCAACGGAGGCTCACCCGTCAACGGCCACGCCACCAACGGCCATGGTGAGCCGCCCCACTACGCCCTTCTCAAAGAGAAAATCGCCATCCTGAAGCAGGAGCGGGGGGCGATCATCCTGGCCCACAACTACCAGGAAGGCGCCATTCAGGATGTGGCGGACTTTGTGGGAGACTCGCTGGGGCTGGCCCGCAAGGCCCAGGAAACGCGGGCCGAAGTCATTCTCTTCTGCGGGGTTCACTTCATGGCGGAGACGGCCGCCATGCTCTGCCCGGAGAAAACGGTCCTCATGCCGGATCCCGCGGCGGGCTGTTCCCTCGCCGATATGATCATTCCCGAGCAGGTGCGGGCGTGGCGAGTGAAGCACCCGGATGGCGTGGTGGTCTGCTACGTCAACACCTCAGCCGCCGTGAAAGCGGAGTGCGATTACTGCGTGACATCCACCAACGGTGTCGCGGTCATCGAGCAGATTCCGAACGACCAAGAGATCTTATTCGTTCCGGACTACTATCTCGGGAGCTTCCTCAAAGCCAAGACCAAGCGCAACATCCATCTCTGGAAGGGCTACTGCCCCGCTCACGCCGCGATCCTCCCGGAGACGATCGACCGGCTGCGCGAGGAGCATCCCGAGGCGGAATTCCTGATGCATCCCGAGTGCGGATGCACGACGAAGCAGATGGACCTGGCCGATCAGATCCTCTCGACGGAAGGGATGGTGCAGCACGTCAACCGCTCACCGGTGAACGAGTTCATCATCGCCACAGAAAACGGCCTGCTCCACCGGCTGCGAACGCAACATCCTGAGAAGCGATTTTATCCGGCGAGCGAACACGCCACGTGCCACCACATGCAGCGCAACACGCTCGAGAAGGCCTTCATGTCCCTTGTGAAGATGCAGTACGTGGTCACCGTGGATCCCACGATTGCTGCGCGCGCCATCAAGCCGATCGAGCGGATGCTCGCCATCACCTAACCACGAAGTGCCAGGCACGTGTTAGGAGGCGGGGAGGAGCGCTGAAAGCGCTTCGAAATCGTCTGGCTCGTCGATGGCGATGGCCTTCACCGCCGGATCGATTTTGCGCAGCATCCCGGTGAGGACTCTGGCGGGAGGAAATTCGATGAAGTGGGTGACCCCGGCATGCAGGAGATAGCGCATGGACGGCTCCCACCGCACCGGACTGACGAGTTGCCTGATGAGCAGCCGGCGAATCTCATCGGGGTGCTGCACTGGCGTTCCGGTCACATTGCTGATGACCGGAACGCGCGGGGGCTGGATCTCGACATTCACCAGGGCCCTCCTCAACGCGTCAGCCGCCGGCTGCATGAGCGGTGAGTGAAACGCGCCGGCGACATCAAGCCTGATCGCGCGCTTTGCTCCGGCTTCCTTCACCAGCGCCTCCGCCTTCTCGATGGCCTGCACCGTCCCTGAGAGCACGATCTGGTCCGGCGTGTTATAGTTAGCGGCCACCGCGCCGGATTCCCGACACACCGCCTCGAGCGCTTCGCTCGCTAACCCAAGCACGGCCAGCATCGTGCCGGTGTGGTTTGCGGCGCATGCCGCCATCGCCTCGCCCCGCGCCTGCACCACGTAGACCGCATCCTTGAATCGCAGCGCATCCGCCACGGTCAGCGCGGTGAGCTCCCCCAGGCTCAGACCGGCAACCCCCACGGGAGCGGCGGCGGGAGCGAACTCGTGAAACGCCGCGAAGGCGGCGATCGACGTGACGAACAAGGCTGGCTGGCACTTCTCCGTCTTGGTCAGCTCCTCCTGGGGTCCCTCAAAACACAGCGCTGTGACATCAAATCCGAGGTAGGTGTTGGCGCGCTTGTAGACGGAGCGGGACGCTTCGTAGCGATCGTAGAAGGCTCGCCCCATCCCCACCGTTTGAGCCCCCTGACCTGGAAGGAGATAGGCGACATGCACCATGTGTACTGTGACGTCGGTCGTTACCACTGGAACAGGAGCGAGCCCCAGGTGAGGCCTGCGCCGAAGGCGACCATGACGACGTGATCGTCACGCTGGATGCGCCCTTCCTTGACCGCTTCGTAGAGCGCGATGAGATTGGAAGCAGCCGAGGTGTTGCCGTATCGCTGGAGGTTCATGTACATCTTCTCAATGGGCAAGTCGGCCCACTTCGCCACCGCTTCAATGATGCGCGTGTTGGCCTGGTGCGGGATGAAGCACTCGATGTGCTCAGGTTTGAGCTTGGCGGCTTTGAGGACGCGTTTGGCTGAGTCGGCCATGCGCCGGACCGCCAGCTTGAATATCTCGCCCCCGTTCATCCGCAAAAAGTGCAACCGCTGATCCACGGACGCGTGAGAGGGTGGGTGCTTTGAGCCGCCTCCCGGCATACATAACAGCTCCGCCGCCGACCCATCCGCTCCCATGTCGGTAGCGAGGATGCCCCCCCGTTTAACCGGCGCCATGACGCAGGCCCCCGCCCCATCCCCGAACAAGATACAGGTGGCGCGGTCGGTCCAGTCGATGAAGCTGGAGAGCACCTCCGCTCCAACCACCAAGGCGTTGCGATAGCGGCCCGTCATGAGGTATTGCTGCGCGGTAATCATGGCAAAGACCGAGCCGGAGCAGGCCGCCGACAGGTCAAAACAGGCCGCGGTCTTCGCACCCAGGCGCTGCTGCACCAGACACGCGGTCGATGGAAACAGCATGTCCGGCGTGGTCGTCGCGACAATCAGCAGCTCAAGCTCTTTCGGATCCAGATGGGCGTGCTTGAGCGCTTCGCGAGCCGCGTGATAGGCCAAGTCGCTGGTGGTGGTCCCCGGCTCGACGACGCGCCGTTCCTGAATGCCAGTGCGGGTTCGAATCCACTCATCACTCGTCTCGACGATCCGTTCGAGGTCGAAGTTCGTCAGCACCTTGGAGGGGACATGCATCCCCAACCCGGTGATCCCAATTCGTCGAGGCAACGCGGGACGGCGAGGGCTCATCAAGGGTTACGACGGCGCGTGCTGGCCGTAGAGCCGGATGGCTTCGACCATGTGGCGGTTGAGCTCATGACGGACCGACTCGTAGGCGACCCGGATCGCGTTTTTGATCGCCTTGCCGCTGGAGGCCCCGTGCGCAATGATGGAGACCCCGTCGACGCCCAACAAGGGGGCGCCGCCGCGCTCGGCGTAATCCACTTCTTTGCGCAACTGCACGAAGGCGTCATGCGCCAGCCACGCGCCCAACCGGGTGATCGGACTCATCATCAACGATCGCTTGAGCAAAACGTTGATCGCATGGGCCAGGCTTTCCGCCGTCTTGAGGGCCACATTCCCGGCGAACCCGTCACAGACAATGACGTCGAACTCACCGGAGAAAATATCCCGTCCCTCGACGTTTCCGACGAAATTGACCCCGGAGGCTTCCAGCATCCCGTAGGTCTCTTTGCTGAAGTCGGTGCCTTTGGTTTCTTCTTCTCCGACGTTGAGCAATCCAACCATCGGGCGGGCCTTGCCCAACACGCAGCGCACGTAGGCCTCACCCATCAGCGCGTACTGGAGCAGATGGATCGGCTTGGGAGTAATGTTGGCGCCGACATCAATGAGGAGCGTATCGCCTTTCACGCCGGGGAGCAGGATAGCGATGCCCGGCCGTTCAATCTCCGGCAGCAGCCCCACCAAGAGCGTCGTGGCTGAGACGACCGCCCCCGTGTTGCCCGCTGAAACAAACGCATCGATCTGTTTGTCTCGGAGGAGCCCCACCCCGACATTGATGGACGACTCCCGTTTCTTCCGGATGCTGGCGACGGGCGATTCCTCCATCCCGATGACTTCGGGCGCATGGAAGATGGAGAGGTTGGAGGGACGGTGCGGATACCGGGCGAGCTGTTGTTCGATGGCGCCTTGCTGGCCAATGAGGATGAGGTCAACCGGTAATTCCCTCGCCGCCCGCACCGCCCCCGCCACGGTGGGATCCGGCGCGGTATCGCCCCCCATGGCATCGAGTGCGATTTTCATCGGTCCGGCCCCCGCCTCGATTCCGATAATTCGTTGCTCGCTTAGGTCTATCCGGGTTTCTTCTTCGGCTTTTCAGCTACCAGCACAATCGGCCGCCCACGGTAGTACCCGCAATGCGGGCAGGCATGATGCGGCAAGACCGGCTGCGCGCATTGGAGGCATTTCGTCAACGACGGGATCGTAAGCTTCCAATGCGTTCGGCTTTTATCTCGACGGGATTTCGAATGTTTCCGTTTCGGCAGTGCCATCTTCGCACGCTCCTTCCCTCACCTGAAGTCGCCACACCTCTCGCGCCGTCAGGCGCTACGCCCCGTGTTGATGAGGACATGACGCCGCATTGAGATCCTGGCCGCAGATCCGGCACAAGCCCTTGCAGTCCGGCCGGCAGATCGGAATCATCGGGTAGGCCAAGATGATCTCCTGGCGCACATCCTCCGTGATATCAACGACATCGGTAGGCCGGACGGTGTAGGTGAAGATCGCCTCGGCCGTGAACATCGTGGCGAACTCTTCCAGGCACTTCGCGCAGGACAGGCGCGCCGGGCAGCGAATGTCCACATCGACCACCAAGTCGTGATGGGCCTTCGTGATCAAGGCCTCGACGGCGAACGGCTCTCGGAGATGGATGTCCTCCCGGTCCAGCTCCATCGTCGCGGGGTCATAGACGGCGCGGTCTCGCAGCCCTTCCGGAGGAATTCGGTTGACGTGGATTTTCATCACGGCATCCTCCCGCACGTCATGGACCGCCAGGCTCATCCCTGCCCGCGCAGTTTTCGGTGCAACGCGTCGGCGACAAACGGCGGGACAAACGCCGATAGATCCGCGCCGAAGGCGCCGGCCTCCTTCATGAGGCGGGCCGAGAGATAGGCGTACGACTCCGATGGCATCATGAAAATCGTTTCGACTTCATCCGAGAGCTTTCGGTTGGTGAGGGCCATTTGGAACTCGTACTCGAAATCCGACAGCATGCGCAGTCCCCGGATCATGACCCGCGCCCGCTTGCGGCGGACATAGTCTACCGCCAGCGACTCGAAGTGGTCCACCACCACCCCCCGAAGCGCCTGGGTGGCCCGCCGCAGCAGCTGCATGCGTTCCTCCACCGTGAAGAGCGGCGACTTGGCGGGGTTGTGCGCGACCGCCACAATCACCTCATCGAAGATCCGGCGGGCCCGCTGAATCAAGTCGATGTGGCCGTACGTGACGGGATCGAAGGTGCCGGGATAAATCGCTCGGGTCTTCATCGCGCGCCGCTCACCCGATGGCCGGTCGGCGAGAGACCCCCCGCCTGCAGGGTGCTTCATGCCGACGCTCTTCCGATCTTGAGTGCCGCAACCTCGAGCGCGTTGAGCGCGCGCCTGGCGTCTCCATCGCAGACCTTGGCGAGATGGGCAAGTGCCTCCTCCTCAGCGCGGATGGTCATCCCGCCTAATCCGCGCTCACGATCGGCGAGCGCTCGCTCCATGATCGCGCGGATGTCCTCCGGCGCAAGCGGCTTCAGCTCGCAGACGAGCGAGCGCGAGAGGAGCGCTGAGACGATGGCGAAGAACGGGTTGAACGTCGTCGCACCGAT
>JACPXS010000045.1 GCA_016196415.1 Candidatus Omnitrophota bacterium | reverse complement strand
TCATAGACGAGGTCGTGGTGTCTTTTTACTCGACACTCGCCACTCGGCACTCGTCACTCACCACGCGTTGCACTTCCTCCAAGAGCGCATCGACCATCTCCGCCTCTGCGACCCGGCGGACCTGCTTGCCCTTGCGGTAGATGACGCCGAAGCCGCCGCCGCCCGCCAGCCCCACATCGGCGTGCTCCGACTCTCCAGGCCCGTTCACCACGCAGCCCATGACGGCCACCGTCAACTCAAGACAGCGCGGCTCGATTTTCGAAAGCTCGGTGAGCCGAACCTGCACCTGGCGGGCGATGCCTACGACGTCGATCTCGCATCGGCCGCACGACGGACAGGCGATCACATTCGTCTCAAACCGGCGAAGCCCTAACGCAGAGAGAATGCGCTGGGCGAGCGTGATCTCCTCCACGGGTTCGCCGGTGATGGAAACGCGAATCGTATCGCCGATCCCTTCGGCGAGCAGCGCGCCGATGCCGATGGAGGATTTTACCGTGGAGGCTTCCAGCAGCCCCGCCTCGGTCACGCCAAGATGGAGCGGGTAGTCGCACACTTGGGCCGTACGGCGGTAGGCCGCCAGCATGTGCATAACATCCGAAGACTTCAGGGAGAGCACGATGTCGTAAAATCCGAACCGCTCCAACAGCCGCACCGATTTCAGCGCGCTTTGAACCATGGCTTCCACCACGTTGTCCCGATGCGCCGCCTCGCACTCCGGATCCAGCGAGCCCGCATTCACGCCGATCCGAATCGGGATCCCACGCTCCTTCGCGCGATCCACTACGCCGCGCACCCGCTCGGCGTTGCGGATGTTGCCCGGGTTCCACCGAATCTTATCGAAGCCGGCCTCGATGGCGGCGATGGCGAACTGCGGATGGAAGTGGATATCGGCGACCAGCGGCACCTGGTTGGCCTCCCGCCGGATGGCGGGAAGTGCTGCGGCCGCTTCCATGGTCGGCACGGCCACCCGGACGATCTCGCAGCCGGCGGTGGCCAGCGCGCGGATCTGACGGACCGTCGCCTCCACATCGGCCGTCTCCGTCTTCGTCATCGATTGAATCGAAATCGGCGCCTCACCTCCGATCACAAGCCCTTTGACCCGAACGGACCTGGTCTTGCGGCGCGCGATCCGACCCCCGGGCATTCCGAATGATGCCGACATCCCAGCCTTCATCCTAACACCGTTTAGGAGAGGCGCTTAGCGCCGCACCCACGCCATCACCTTGTCCAACAAGCCAAACCGATTGACGTCGTTGATGCAGATGAGGAGGACCAGTGCCGCCAGCAGGACGAAACTCACTTGAAACGATCGCTCCTGCACGCCGAGGCTGACCGGCCTGCCCCGCAGCTTCTCGATCGCCAAAAACAGCAGATGCCCCCCGTCAAGGATCGGGATCGGAAACAGATTGAAGATCGCCAGGCTCAAACTGAAGAGGCTGATCAGAAAGAGCAAGGGCGCCACGCCCATCCGAACCGCTTCCGCGGTCAAGTACACCAACCCGATGGGGCCCGTCACAGAATCGCGCAGGGTGAGTTTCCCGGTCGCCAACGACCAGAGCGACAGCAGGGTCTGGGTCGTCCATTCCAGTTGCTGGTGCAGCGCTCGCCCGAACGCTGCAAGCGGGCCAACCCGGTAAGAGGCAAACGCTCCGCTGGGCGCGATTCCAATGAGCCCGATGGTCTTCGGCCGCCCGAAGGGATCGGTGGTTCGCTTGGCCTGCGGGGTCACGCTGACCGTCTGGATCGCCCCGCTGCGCTCAATGCGCACCTGGAGGATCTGGCCCGGGGCGTCATAGATGAGCTTGGTCATCTCGTCCCAGGTATCAATGGGCCGATCGTTGATCGTTTGGATGCGGTCGCCCACGTGCATGCCAGCCGCATGGGCCGGCATGCCATCCATGACCTTCCCCACCACCGGAAGGAGCTCGGGATAACCGATGACGAACACGACCCAGAGACTGAGGAACGCCACGAGATAGTTCACCAGCGGCCCAGCGAAGACGATCTTGGCGCGCGTGCCAACCGGTTTGGCGAGGTACTCCCACGGGTCGGAGGAGGCTTGGGCGCGTTGCTCGCCGGCCATCTTCACATAGCCTCCAAGCGGGATGGCGCTCACCGCGTACTCGGTATGCCCTCTGGTCCACGTCAGCAACCGTGGGCCAAACCCGATGGAAAAACGCAGGATGCGGACGCCGGCCCATCGGGCGACGAGGAAGTGGCCCACTTCATGGACGATCACCAACAGCCCCAGAACGAACACCGATGCCAACGCAGCGATCATCACTCAGGCTCCATGACGCGTTGCTCCAGATGGCGCGGCAAGCGGCGGGCCCGCTCACGCGTGATGCGCAGCACCATTCACCCGCGCGTGGATCAGCTCCTGCGCGGTCGCGCGGGACCAGGCATCCACCGCCATGATCTCATCCAGCGTGGGATGCATGATCGGGTGGTGGCGCTGCAGGGCTTCGGCAATGATGCGGGGAATATCCACCAACGACGTCTGTCCTTCCAGGTACGATCGAACCGCCGCCTCATTGGCGGCGTTGAGAACCGCGCAGGCCGTCCCGCCGACGGCCGCCGCCTCCAGCGCCAGGCGCAGGCAAGGAAACTGCTCAAGATCAGGCTCAAAGAATTGCAGGGGACCTCCTTGCGTAAGGTGCAGACGAGGCAGCGGGCTCTGCCATCGCTCCGGATAGCTCAGCGCGTACTGAATCGGAAGACGCATATCGCACGGACTCATCTGCGCAAGACAGGCGCCATCGACCAGCTCGATCAACGCATGGACCACCGCCTCTGGATGAATGACGATCTGAAACCGCTCAAGCGGCAGCCCAAAGAGGTGCTGCGCTTCGATGACCTCCAAGCCTTTGTTCATCAGGGTGGCGGAATCCACGGTGATTTTGGGTCCCATCTGCCACTTCGGATGGGTGAGGACCTGGGCGCGCGTCGCCGCCTGCTGGAGGGACCTGGGCAATCCCCACAGCGGTCCGCCGCTGCCGGTAATCGTTAACCGCACCACCTGCGTCGGCGCAACCCCATCCAGACACTGAAACAGCGCCGCATGCTCGCTATCAATGGGCAGGAGGCGTGTGCCGTGTTCCCGAACCAGGCGCATGATGAGATCGCCCGCCATCACGAGCAGTTCCTTGGAGGCCAAGGCAATTCGCTTGCCGGCCTGGATCGCTCGAACAAGCGGGAGCAGGGCTTCGGCCCCTGAGGTCGCCACCACGACGATCTCGACGTCGGGATGGGTGGCAAGCGCCACGAGTCCGTCCAATCCCACCCCAATGGCGGGAAGCCCTGTGAGGCGCGAGAGGGCGCGCGCTTTCTCTTCCTCCCACACGGCGACGAGCGGCGGGGCGAATCGAGCGATCTGCTCCGCCAACCCGGTGATATTCGAATGCGCCGCCACGCCAATGAGGCGGAGGCGTTCTGGATGGCTCGCGATGACTTGGAGGGTACTGCGCCCGATCGAACCCGTGGAGCCCAGCACCGCAACCCGTTTCATGACGTGGTGATCACCCATAGATCAGGATGCCGTAGAACAAGGGAGCGGTGAAGAGCAGGCTGTCAATCACGTCCAGGACGCCGCCGAGGCCCGGCATGAGGGAACCGGCATCCTTCACCTGGCAATCCCGTTTCAGGAGCGACTCCGCCAGATCGCCCAGCTGACCACAGATGCCCAAGAAGAGCCCCAGCAACGCGCTCCACCAGATGGTGAGCGGCCGGCCCAGCATGGGCCCAGCCGCCACCGCCGTGATCCCGCTGATGAGAACCGCGCCAAGAAATCCCTCAACGGTCTTGCGTGGACTGATTCGCGGGATCAGCGTATGGCGCCCGATCAGGTTCCCGACCACATAGGCCCCGACATCGCCCATCTTGGTGACCAAGATGAGAAACAACACGAGCCACGCGCCTCGATGTTGATCCGGATCAATCGTGCGAATGTAGAAGAGGTAGCTAAACAGCGCCGCGATATAGGCCAATCCGAACAGGGTCGTCGCCAACCCCCCCAGCGCCTCGAAGATGTTCTCCCGCAGGAACTGCCGGATAAAGATAATGACGATCGTGGCCGGCCAGAAGATATCCCACATCCAGCTAATGACCGTCGCGCCTGGGCCTAACGCCGGCGTGGAAACCAGACCCGGCTCGACGAGCGACCGCCAGGCCACCAATCCCGTGAACACGATTCCCAATCCGATGCTCAGGGGTCGATGGACCAAAATGCCTCGGTGACGCACCATCGTAAAAAATTCATAGAGGGCGGCGGTCACAAAGCCGGCGACGACCACGGCGTACACCCACAACGGAAACCAGAAGAGCACCCCGAGGACAAGCCCGATCAGCATCGCGGAGCTGAGCAGCCGTTGGAGAAGATGATTCATCGCCCCACAGTTCGGCTGGCCTTCGTGAGGGCCCGGCAGAACCGCCTCATGGACTGAGCGCCGCGTTGATGGATACCGCACGTTGCGCGCAGGCCTGGCGAGGCGAGACCACGGATGCGGCAACCGGGGGGACGATTCGTCCGAAGCGGCGCTCGCGGCGCTCGTACTCGGCGATCGCCTCGAGGAGATCCTGCTTTGAAAAATCGGGCCAGAGCGTCGGGGTGACATAGAGTTCCGCGTAGGAGGACTGCCAGAGGAGGAAGTTGGAGAGCCGCTGTTCCCCGGAGGTGCGGATCAACAGATCCGGATCAGGCAGATCACCCGTGTAGAGATGCCGCGCAAACAGGGCTTCGTCAATCTGGTCGGCCCTGAGCTCACCGCGGCGCACACGCTCAGCGAGCCGGCGGGCGGCATCGACGATTTCTTGGCGCCCCCCATAGCTCAAGGCCAGGGTCAGGATGAGTCGCTCGCCTTGCGCGGTCTCGGCGATGACGCGACGCAGGTTGTTAATGACCCCCGGCGGCAATTCCTCCAACCGTCCAATCGCCTGGAGCCGAATCCGATTGGCAAGCAGCGTCGGCCGTTCGCGTCGGATGAACTCATCAAGGAGCCCCATGAGCTCGCGGATTTCTTGGGCAGGACGGGCCCGGTTCTCCCACGAAAACGCGTACAGCGTGAGCGCGCCCACCCCCACCTCACAACAGGCCTCCACGATGCGATGGACGGCCTGCGCCCCAGCCCGATGCCCCAGGACCCTGGGCAGCCCGCGGGCGGTGGCCCACCGGCCGTTGCCATCCATAATGATCGCGATATGGTGCGGCTGGTTCGGGGACGTGTCCATCGCCTCCCCGGGCGAGGCGTGATGTCGAGCGGCGATCACGTGCATTCCACCTTATGGAGTCGCGGGTGGCGTTGGCTGGGGGGTGGGTTCGGCGCTCGCCTGGGGGCTGGCCGGGGTGTTGCCACTGCTGCGCGCCCGCTCGGCCTCTGTCTTCAACTGCTCCACCGTCTTGCGCTGCTCACTCACTTGCTGCTGTAATTGCTCCCGGTCCTTGGAGAGCGTGTCGAGTTGGCTTCGGAGATCCTCCATCTCAAACCGCAGATCCTCGCGCTCAATGCGCACCTGGTCCAAATCGGTCCCCACCTTCGCCAGCGCGACCACCAGGATGACCAGCGCCACCCCCAACGACGACACCGCGATGATCACTCCACGACGACGCATCCGCTCCTCCTCTTCTCAAGGCCGTTCGGTCGTTTCTTCCATCCCATCCTATTTTGAGTAGGACGTTCGCTCCATCGATTCCCGCTTCGCTTCAGCTTTGTATGTGCTGCCTGAGGCCTGGGGTAAGATGATGATTTCCACCCGCCGATTCTTTTGCCGGCCTTCTGCCGTGTCGTTTGACGCAAGGGGGTGTGTTTCCCCATACCCGATGGCCGTCAGGCGGCTTGGATTAACGCCGTGTTGCTGCTCCAGGTAGTTGATGACCGCTTTCGCTCGAGCCAGCGAAAGCGCTTTGTTGCTGGCCCACCCGGAATATTGAATCGGCACGTTGTCGGTGTGCCCCTCCACCCCGAGGGGTTGATTTGGAACCTGCTGAAGCACGGTGGCCACTTTATCCAACACTGGCAGCGCACTGCGACGAAGATCGGCCTTCCCGGAATCAAACAGCACCCGATCGAGCATGCGCGCGACCAACCCGCGCTCATCGTAGCCGATGCTGGCTTCTGAGGCGCTGAGCTGTTGCTCCATGAGCGTCTTCGCTCGGCGCAGCTGGGCCGCTTCTTCCGCCTTGAGCCGGGCTAAGGTCTTAAACTGTTCCAACTGATCGCTGAGCTCGGCCAACTGCTGGATATCCCACGGGGAGCGCTTTGCCAAATTAATCGCACAGCCGCTGCTGGCCAACAGGCCAAACCCCACCACCACCGCCGCCCACTGTTTCATGAAGGCCCTCCTGACTTGCTCATCATCTTGTCTGACTAACGGTTACTGCACGACGCTACCCTAACATAGCCCCGCAAACCCGTCAAGCAAGCCCGAGGCGCCAGAATCCGCAATCCCTATTCCGCATTCCCCAATCGCTCTTACCAAGCGCCCATCTTGAACGCCTGCTCCCGCTTGGATCCGGTCGAGATCAGGCAGATGGGAACCTCCACCAAGCTCTCCAGTCGCTTGAGATACCGCTGGGCGGCGGCAGGCAACTCTTCAAACCGACCGACTTCCCCTGTCTCAGTCCGCCACCCCGGCAGCGATTCATAGATCGGCTGGCAGCGGGAGAGTGCGCCGATGTCTGAGGGGAATTCGCTGATCGTACGGGCACCGTCTCGATACCCCAGACAGATCTGGATGGTCTCCATGTCGTCAAGGACATCGAGCTTGGTCACCGCTACGGAATCACAGCCGTTCACCAAGACGGCATGGCGGGCCACGACGGCATCGAACCATCCGCATCGGCGAGGGCGTCCCGTCGTCGCGCCAAACTCCTTCCCCTTGGTCCGGATCTGCTCCATCAGGTGCGAGGGGAACTCGGTCGGCAGCGGGCCCTCTCCCACCCGCGTCGTGTAGGCTTTCACCACCCCGACGATCCGATCAATCGCGGTTGGAGGAACGCCGGCCCCCGTACACGCCCCGCCCGCGGTCGCGTTGGACGAGGTCACGTACGGATAGGTGCCGTGGTCGATGTCTAGCAAGGTCCCTTGCGCGCCCTCAAACAGCAGGCGCTTGCCGGCTCGCATCGCCTCTCGCAAAAACCGGGCGCCCTGCACCACATGCGGCGCCAGCTGCGCGGCGTAGGCATGATAGCGCTCCAGCAGCTCCTCGTACGAAACCGGCGGCTCCCCATAGAGGAGGCGGAGCCATTGGTTTTTCTCGGCGACGTTCTGCCGCAGCTTCTCCGCGAACGCCTGCTGATTGCCCAGATCGGCGACGCGGATCCCCGAGCGCGCCACTTTGTCCACGTAGCAAGGCCCGATCCCGCGTCCTGTCGTGCCGATGCGCCCCGTGCGGGCGTTTTCTTCGAGGAGATCCAACCGCTTGTGATAGGGAAAAATCAGGTGGGCCTGATCGCTGAGCTTCACGGCCTGCGTCACGTCGATGCCGCGGGCCCGCAGCCGGCCCAATTCCTCGAGCAGCGCCTCAGGATCGATGACGACGCCGTTGCCGATGAGACCCACTTTGCCTGGATGGAGGAGCCCGGAGGGGATGAGGTGGAAGATGAACTCTTCGCCATCGGCGATCACCGTATGGCCGGCGTTATGCCCGCCTTGGTAGCGGATGAGGAGATCGGCGTCCTCGCTGAGGACATCGATGACTTTGCCTTTGCCTTCATCGCCCCACTGGGCGCCCACGACGACGAGGTTCATCAAGAACGCGGTTTGCGCGGTTGCGGGGTTGCGCGGTTGCGGGTTGAAGACCACCCGCGGGGATGGTGCGTTGAGATCATGACGGCAACACGCCAATGGGCTGAGGCGCCAACGCGCCAACTATAATGTGATGAGCTTGGCATCCAACACGTGTCGGAGCTTTTTGACCTGCTCCAGCACCTTGGGGGGGATCACATGGTCAATATTGACAACCGTGATCGCCTGGCCGCCCGGTTTGTCCCGCCCATTGCTCATCCCGGCGATGTTGATGCGGGATTGGCCCAGCAGCGTCCCGAGCTGCCCGATGAGGCCGGGCTGATCCTCGTTCTTGAGGATCAGCAGATAGCCCTCAGGGATGGCTTCGATGAAGTAGCGGTCGATTTTGACAACGCGCGGCTCGCGGCGGGCGGAGAGCGTGCCCTGCAGGGTGAGCGTCGTACCGTCGCTGCGGAGATCGAGCGACAAGAGGTTCGCGAACTCCTCCAGACGGCTGGTTTTGGCTTCGATCACCTTGATGCCTCGCTCAGCCGCGATGAGCGAGGCGTTGACGTAGTTGACGTTTTCGCCAACGATGGGGGTGAGAATTCCTTTCAACACCGCGAGCGTCACCGCAGAGGTCTCATGAGCCGTCACCTCGCCGACATACGTGATCTGCACTTCGGCGATCTGCCCGCCGGAGAGCTGCGCCCCCAGCGACCCGAGCCGCTCCCCCAGCGTGATGTACGGCTGGAGCACGCGGAGGGTCTGCGCGTCCACTGAGGGCATGTTGACGGCATTTCGGATTCCTCGGCCGAGCAGCGCATCCGCGACCTGCCTGGCGACTTCCATGGCCACGTTCAGCTGCGCTTCCTGGGTCGAGGCCCCCAGATGAGGCGTGCAGACGACTTGCTCCAGTTTCAGCAGCGGGTGGTTCGTTGGCGGCTCCTGCTCAAAGACGTCAATCGCCGCGCCGGCCACGCGGCCCTCGACGATCGCCTGGTAGAGCGCCTCCTCATCGAGGATGCCGCCTCGCGCGCAGTTGATGAGCCGCACGCCGCGCTTCATGGCCTGAAGCTCGTTGGCGCCGATGAGGTGGCGCGTCTCGGCGGTCAGCGGGGTATGGACGGTGATGAAGTCGGCTTCGGCGTAGAGCGCGTTGAGTTCGGTGAGCTGAATCTCAAGCTGCTGGGCCCGCTCGCTTGAGAGGAATGGATCGTGCGCGATCACGCGCATCCCAAAGGCTTGGGCGCGCTTCGCGACCTCGGTGCCGATTTTCCCCAGCCCGATGATTCCCAGCGTCTTTCCAGACAGTTCTGTGCCGACGAATTTCGCGCGCTCCCACAGCCCGGCGCGGAGATGCGCATCGGCTTGGGGAATGCGTCGCGCCAGCGCCATGATCAGGCTCATCGTGTGCTCGGCGGTCGAAATCGTATTGCCCGCCGGGACATTCATGACGATGATGCCCCGTTTGGTCGCCGCCTCCGCATCGACGTTGTCCAATCCCACGCCCGCCCGCCCGATCACGTGTAAGTGATCGGCCTTCGCGATCACCTCGGCCGTCACTTTGGTGGAGCTGCGGACGATCAGCCCCTCGTAGGGCCCGATCACCTGGGCCAATTCGGCGCTGGAGAGCCCCGTCTTGACATCCACCTGCAAGCCGGACTCCGCCTTCAACAACGCGATGCCATCGTCTGAGAGATGATCCGCGACCAAGACCCTCATCTTCCTCGACGCCACAGAACCCCCCTTTTTGTCGGAAGGCGAGCGACTTGCATCCTGCGCGAGCGTCCGACCTGACCGACCCATCTTAGCGGGCCACCGTGATCGGAGCCGCCTCTCCCAGGACAGCCCGCGCGGCTTTGACGCCCGCGCCGGGTGTTCGCTTGAAGCCGAGCTCGGCGAGGGCATGCTCCAACGCCTCGAGTCCCGCCAGCACATCCTCAGGAGCGATGTACCCCATATGCGCGATCCGAAAGATTTTCCCTGCCATCTCCCCCTGCCCCCCCGCGACCATCACCCTCCAGCGCTCATACATCAATGCGGTCAAGCGCTTCCCATCCACCCCGGCAGGCACCTCAACGGCGGTGACCCCGTTGGAGGGCCGCTTGGCAAATGGCCGCAATCCGATCGTTTCCACCGCCGCCCGGGTTGCCTTGGCCATGCGCGCGCATCGCTGGATCACCTGCGGCACCCCCGCGTGGAGAATCAACCGCAACGCTTCATCCAGCGCGATCACCGTCGAGACCGCCGAGGTGAACGGCGTATCGTCATCCGCCAGCGCGTTGCGATAGAGCCGAAGGTCGGCGTAGAACCGAGGGGTCTTGGCCTGATCCACCAGCGCCCAGGCCCGTTCGCTGAGACTGAGGAACGCTAAACCAGGCGGCAGCATCAGCCCTTTTTGCGAGCCCGTCACCACGACATCGATCCCCCACGCATCCGTCTGGCACTCATCGGCCAGCAATCCGCTGACGGCGTCCACCACGAGGACCGCATGGCTCTCGCGTGTCACGGCCGCGAGCGCGCGCACGTCGTTGACGACCCCGGTG
Organism: Candidatus Omnitrophota bacterium; assembly: GCA_016196415.1. The sequence continues at coordinate 7,420 of JACPXS010000045.1, read as the reverse complement.
GAGGTTTCGCACAAGGTGGAGAAGACCGCCTTGGCCTTCGGGTGCGCCTTGAGCGTCGCCTCGACACGAGCGGGATCGACCGCCTCACCATAGGCCACGGGAACGGCCACCGCCGCGATCTCATACGCCTTGCACAGCATCGCCCACCGCTCGGCGAATTTCCCACCCAGGATCACGACCGCCTCATCTCCGGGAGACAGGAGATTCACGACCGCCGCCTCCATCGCGCCAGTGCCGGAACCGGTCAAGCACAGCACCGGATTGGCCGTCTGCATCGCCGTCTGCATGCCCTGCAGGGCGCGCTTGAACAAGGCGCGGTATTGGCTCGTCCGATGATGGATGATGGGGCGTCCAAGCGCCTCTCGAACTTGGGGCGGCAGCGGCGTCGGACCCGGCGTTAATAAAATGTCTGGCCTCATCTTGACTCCTGGTTGCGCGTTCACGCGTGAGCGCGTCACCAGTATTTCGTTGATCCGGTCGCGCATCTTTAAGATCTCTTTGGCCTGGCGGGAGATATCCTCGGCAGCCCCCTGCACCCCGCCCCAGGGCTGATGGATCATGATGCGCGCAGCCGGCAGCGCAAACCGCTTCCCTTTCGTCCCGGCGCAGAGGAGCAGCGCGCCCATGCTGGCGGCTTGGCCCACGCAGTACGTCGCGACGGAGGGCTTGACAAACTGCATGGTGTCATAGATGGCCAGCCCCGCCGTCACCGAGCCCCCTGGGGTGTTGATGTAGAGGCTGATTTCCCGGTTGGGGTCCTCGTTCTGGAGAAACAGCAGCTGGGCGATGATGAGGTTGGAGACCACGTCATCCACCGGGGTCCCAACGAAGACCACGCGATCCTTGAGGAGCCTCGAATAAATATCATAAGCGCGCTCCCCCCGCGGTGACTGCTCCACGACCATCGGAACCAGGACTTGGTCATGCTGATCCATCACCACCTCCTCGTCATGCCCTGTGAAAGGCTACGCGTGTTCGATGTTCCATGTTGGATGTTGCATGTTGTACATGAAATATCGCACATTAAACAGCAGTCGGCTTTGTCTGGTCTGCTGACGCGGTGCCGTTGGCGATCGAGGCGGCCGCCACCAGCAACGCAAGGGTCTTCTCCTCACGGATCGACGACACCGCCGAAGGCCACAACCCCCGCTCATCAAAGAGCCGGCGGATCTGGGCCGGATCCTTCTTGGACCGCTGAGCCAACTGCCACAGCCGCCCGACCAGCTCATCTTGCGTGACGGTGACCGATTCTTGCGTCGCGATGCGATCCAGAATGAAGGAGAGCTTTACCGATCGTTCAGCGCTCGTGCGCAACTGCTCGGTGAACGTGACGAGCTCCGCCTTGACCTGATCCTCCGACATCCCAGAGAGCAGCAACCGCGCGGTGAAATCACGAGTCAACCGCTCCGTGTGGTGGGCGATGAGCCGGGGGGGCACGTCAAACGGGTGACGCGTGATGAGCGCGTCGCGCAGCGTCGCGTCGAGGTGCCGCGCCGCCGAGGCGCGCTTCTGCTCGCGCAGTGTTGCCTCGACATGCTGCGTCAGCTGTTCCAGGTTGGGAAACCCAAGGTCTTTGGCCAGCTCATCATCGAGGACCGGGAGGCGGCGTTCTTTGGTCTCGCCAATCGAGGATGGTACCAACTGCGCCATGGATTCTTGCAGCGCTGCAAGCGCCTTGTCCAGCTCCTGCGGCGACACGTCAGCCGAGGGCCGGGTGAGCGGGATGCCCTTGTACGAGCCGAGCGCGAAGGATGGCTCCACTTCCACCGTCGCCTCCAGCGTCAAACCGTCCGTCTCGCTCAACGTCGCGGTCTTCACTTCAAACGGCCCGACCGGCTTCAGCTGGTGCTCGGTCACGATCTGCTCAAACGCCTGTTTCATCACCCGGCGCAGCATCTCCTCACGAATCGAATCGGCGTGCGCTTGCTCCACCAGCGCCACCGGTGCTTTGCCCTTCCGGAATCCCGGCACGGTGGCCTGTTTCTGAAATTCGCCGATCACGGAACTCCGCACCGGCGCAATCGCTTCCAGCGCGACATGGATCGCGAGCGATTTCTGACACGACGCGGTCTCTGTGACGGAGGCGCGGATCGGTCCTTCAGGCGTCCGAGCGGCTTTGCGGAACATGGTGTTACAGGCGGAATTTCTCGCCCAGGTAGATCTCGCGGGCGCGCGGGTCGGTAATCAACTCGTTGGCGCTGCCGGTAATGAGCACGCGTCCCTCGGCCATGATGTAGGCGCGATCGGTGATTGCCAGCGTCTCGCGGACGTTGTGGTCGGTCAGCAAAATTCCCAGCCCGCGCTGTTTCAGCTGTCGAATCATTTCCTGGGCTTCGAACACGGTGATCGGATCGATGCCGGAGAACGGCTCATCCAAGAGAATGAAGTGGGGATTCGTCACAAGGGCCCGCGTGATCTCCAAGCGGCGCTTCTCGCCGCCGGACAACGTGTAGGCCTTCTGGCGCGCCAAGTGGGTGATGCCGAGCTCGTTGAGCAACAGGTCCAACCGACGGCGACGCTCGGCCCGAGAGATGTCGAGGGTTTCCAAGATCGCCATGATGTTCTGCTCCACGCTCAGCTTGCGGAAGATGGAGGGCTCCTGCGCGAGATAGCCAATACCCAGCCGGGCGCGTTGGTGCATCGGGACCTCGGTGACGTCATGTCCGTCGAGCATGATCCGACCCCCGTCAGGCTTCACGTAGCCCACCATCATCGCGAAGGTCGTCGTCTTGCCGGCTCCGTTCGGGCCGAGCAACCCCACAATCTCGCTCCGCGTGACCGAGATGTCGACCCCGTCCACGACCGGACGGCCGTTATAGCCTTTTACCAGCTGTTCGGTTTGCAATCGCTGCATGGGATTGCCGACGCGCGGCTCAGGGAGCGTTCACAGCGCCTGCGTGCTGCGGGGAAGTCGGCGGTGAGGCCTCAGGTGGCGTGGCGTCTCCCCGAGGAACCGACGACGGCGGCGCGCCAGATGGCGCCGCCGGCAAACTCAAGGGGAGCCTCATGTCTTGGCTCTCCTGCGACGGGTAGATGAGCAGCGAAGGCTTTCCCACGAGGGTGATTTTGCCGACGGCCGGCTCATAGATCGCCCGTTCGCTCTCCGCCGTGTTCTGGTGTTGGTAAATCCGCACCCGTCCGCTCGCCTCAGCGTAGCGGATGGTGTGCGTGGCCCGTTCGAGGTACGCGACCAGCGTATCGGAGTAGAGCTCGCCGTTGGGGTCGTGCACGTGGACGTTCTGTTTGAACGTCGCGATATCATGTTCGTAGTCGAACGCGAGGGGTCCGTCGCAGGTAATGGTCACGTGTTTCGGACCTCCACCAGGCGTGTCGCGGTCGCTCGGGTTGAGAACCAGTTCAATGTCCTCAAAGAGTGTGGCCTGTTTCAATTGGGTGAATCCGCTGGCCCCGCGGCCGCGCAACAGCATGTGGTTGGTTTCAATTCGCACGGGGGTATCGGTGGCCATCTGGTCTTGATCGGGCACCCAATGGAGGATCGGGGCCGAGAACCAAATCCCGTCTGAGGTGTGAATGGTCACGTCGTGCTCGAGACGGACGTGCCGATCCGCCTGCCGAACCTGGGCGACGCTGGCCGTCAAGAACGCCGTCCGCGTCGGATCATATCCCACCGCAGAGGGGTGATGAATCGTCACCACACCCTCCTCGACGACGGCCCCCTCGCCATTGAGATCCCACTGTTTGGCGCCGCTTTCTGCATAGCCCGTGAGCGTGAATTGGCTCATCTGCTGGGTGGCGTTGGGATCTGGTGGCACTCCGCCGGTCTCCGCCGGCCGACTCGCTGACGCGTTGGAAGACTCGCCCGACCCGCCGCACCCCGTGAGGAGCGCACTCAGCAGCAGGTAGCAGGTAGCAGGTAGCAAGAACATGCGGGAAAGACCGGCTGACCATCGAGCGTGAGGTGTGCGCGAGGACACCGATGGCTCCACCGCCACTTGATACGTCCTCCCAGACGTGTCTTCCGCTTCCTGCCGACGGCCGACGGCTAATTGCCGACTGCCCTCTGGCGTTTCAGGCTGCGTCTTCCATCGCCGGTGCATCCAGACCCAATGATCCGGATAGCGACGAATGTACGACTCCATGATCGCGCTCCACGCCTCGGTGAGCCGCCTGATCGCTTCGGCGCGATCCGCCGTCCGGGGAGCCGCCAAGGCCGGCTCAATGCTGAGGCGGAACCGATCGCCGTCCCGAATAAGGAAGCAGGGCACAATCGGCGCACCCGTCACGAGCGACAACGCTGCCGGGCCAACCGGGGTATGCGCCGGGCGCCCGAGGAAGCTCACAAAGATCCCCTCGAGGCTGTCGATGTCCTGATCCGGAAGCATCCCCACGATGCGGTTTGCCCGCAAGGCCTTGGCCACATCCTTCAAGGAGCCGCGCGCAAAGGTTGAGATCCCGCGCGCGCTCCTCATCGTTACCAAAAACGATTCGTATTCCGGATACCGCAGTCGGCGCGCCAACACCCCGCCTTCAAATCCCAGGCTCCGTAAGTACAGCGGGATGATTTCCCAATTTCCGAAATGGGCCGCGACCAGGATGGCTCCGCGACCCTGGGCGAGGGCGCTTTGGATGTGCTCAAGGCCTTGGGCCGTGACGAGTCCCCGGAGGGTGGCCGGCAGGAGGCGCGGCAACACCAGCCACTCCATCGCGTTTTGACCGAGATTGACAAAGACCTGCCGGGCGATCCGACGACGCTGCGCCCCCGTCAGCTCCTCCCCAAACGCCAAGGCCAGATGGTGCTGGGTCAATCGGCGCTGATCGCCCAGCAACCCATAGGCGACCAGGCCTAACGCCCGGCCGAGCCGGCGGGCGGCGATAAGCGGAAGCCTGCCGATGAGTCCTTGCAACCCTCGGAAGCCCAAGTACATGAAGCGTCGACGAATCGGGTGTTTCATCACAAACACTCTATGATACGCCCATCTCTTGGAAGGGTCAAGGATGAGTACAGCGGCGGGGGAAGGAAGCAAAAAAGGCGGCGTGCAGCCGCCAGGAACTTGGAAAAGGCGTACCCTGAGGATTTAGGCGGAGCGCTGGTGCATCTGGCTTTCAAGCCACTGATCGAGCACGTCCCGCTTGAAACGCCATTGACCGCCGATTTTGGCCGCCGGCATCCGCCCTTCGCGCGTCAGCTTGTACACGGTCATCGCGTGAAGGCCGAGATACTGGGCTACTTCTCGGAGGGTCATAATCTGTTCCGTCCGTCCAGAGCCGTTTTTCTTCATGGGTCACCTGCTTCGTAAGGGAGTATGCCATACCAACTCGAAACAATTCAATACGTTTAGCAAATTTTTAGCAGGCTTAAGAGCGCTTCAGAGCTTTGAGCTAGGTTTAAGGGGGCCGGCGCACCGGAATCAATCTCGAGCGGTCGGTCGGCTCAGGGCTCTGGGTTCAGGGCTGGAAGCACGCGAGGGGTCTTGACATGGCGGCTTACTGATAGCGCAGCATGAGCTGGTCCCATAGCCCCTTGGCCTTCAAGATGAGATCGACGACCTCGCGGACCGCCCCTCGTCCCCCGGCCCGCGTGGTTACGTAATGGCTGACGCGCTTCACCTCTTCCACGGCCCCGGGAACCGCGACCGCAAACCCGACCCGACGCAACATCGGCAGTTCCATGAGGTCGTCGCCGATGGCGCACACCTGGGCGTCGCTGACTCGAAAGCGCTTCAGGAGCTCTTCGTAGGCGGGGCGTTTGATCAGGCGCTTTTGAGCGAGAAAATCGATGCGCATCTCCTTCGCCCGACGCTTCACGAGCCGGGAATGCCGGGCCGTGATCATCGCGGACTGTAAGCCCATCCGGTTCCAGAACACCAGCCCCGCCCCGTCCTGCACGTCAAAGCATTTCAGTTCATCGCCGTAATCGGCGTAGACGATGCGCCCGTCTGTCAGGACACCGTCAACGTCAAGGAGGAGCACGCTCACTCTCGAGGCCCGCTGAATCAGCTCAGGAGCCAGAACGGTTGGAAGCGTCATGGAAGAGCCATCATGCGCTACAATCCCGCTTTCAGCAAATCTTGGACATCCAGCAAGCCGACCGGCTTGCGCGATCCATCGACCACCACGAGCTCATCAATCCGGTGCTCCCTGAGGATGCGCAGCGCCTCGGTGGCAAGGCAGTCAGGGCCGATCGTCTTCGGATGGCGCGTCATCACGTGGCAGACGCGCTGTTCGGTCAGGTGGTGCGTCCCGTTCAGGTGGCGCCGCAGATCCCCGTCGGTAAAGATCCCGGCCAAGCGCCCCTTCGCATCCACCACGCTGGCGCAGCCCGCGCGCGCTTTCGTAATGGCCAGCAGGACCTGTTTGACGCGCGCCTGCTCCCGGACCAACGGGTGGGCCGGGCCGATCCGCATCACATCGCGCACGCGCAGCAGGAGTTTTCGCCCGAGTTGGCCGCCTGGGTGGAGGAGCGCGAAGTCGCGCTCCCGAAACCCCTTGCGCTCCGCGACCACCACGGCAAGCGCATCGCCCATCGCCAGCATCGCGGTGGTCGATGAGGTCGGGGCAAGATTCAGCGAGCAGGCCTCGCGGGCCACGCTGACATCGAGGACGGCGTCGCTGTATTTCGCGAGCATCGAGCGGGGATTCCCGGTGAGGGCGATCAACCGCGAGCCCATGCGCTTGATCAACGGGAGGAGCCGGGTCAGCTCTTCGGTCTCGCCGCTATTGGAGAGCGCGATCACGACATCGTGCTTGGCCACCCGGCCCATGTCGCCATGCGTGGCGTCCGCCGGATGCACCCAGTAGCTCGGCGTTCCCGTAGAGGCCAGCGTGGCGGAGAGCTTCTGGCCGATGATGCCCGCCTTGCCCATCCCGGTGACGATGACGCGGCCTTTGCACCCGACGATGAAATCGACCGAGGCCTCAAAGGCGCGCCCCACCCGGGGAATCAGCTGGCGGATCGCCTCCGCCTCGGCGCGGAGGACTTCTTTCGCGCGCGTGATGCGCATGGGATTCAACGCCCTTTTCCCTTCTTGCTGGAAGCGATTCCCTTAAGCTGCAGCGCTGAGCGAATCGCCTGAACCTCTGCTAAGAGCCGCGGCAAGTCGGCGAGCGTGAGCATGTTTGGCCCGTCGACGGGCGCCTGATCGGGATTCTCATGGACTTCCAGGAAGATGCCGTGACAATGCCCGGTGGCCACCGCGGCCCGCACTAAGGCTGGCACGAACTCCCGCTGACCTCCGGAGGCATCGCCCCGCCCGCCTGGCAATTGGACCGAGTGCGTCCCATCGTAGATCACCGGGCAGCCAAAGCCCGCGAGGATCTGCAGGCTGCGCAGGTCGGACACGAGATTGTTGTAGCCAAACGTCGCCCCTCGCTCCGTCACTAAGATCGAGGGATTGCCGCAGCGGCGCGCTTTCTCGATGACATGGCGCATGTCCCACGGCGCCAGGAACTGGCCTTTCTT
>JACPXS010000056.1 GCA_016196415.1 Candidatus Omnitrophota bacterium | reverse complement strand
GACCCGCAGATTGATCGAGGATTATCGAGGCGCAGGAGGAACCTTTGATAGGTTATCGTCGGAGACTTCCATCGTGGCTAGTACGCTGTGGGGCGAGGAGTTGCTGCTCCGTGATCCACGGGAGCGCAGTAGAAGCCTCTTGCTGTACATCGCCGAGGGGCAAAAGGAAAATCCCAAGGAGGCGGATCTGGGCAGCATTCGGGTGAGCCGGAGTTCCATGGCCGCCTCGGACACGTACTTTCAGAACCGACTCATCGCCATCTACCTCGCGAATCCGACGCTGCATGGCAAACTGGAAGAGCGCGACTTTGATGTCGAACCGAGCGCGTTTGTGAATCGGCTGATTGAGTTGCAGCTGGTCAGGCCGACGGCGGATCTTGACGCGTTCTTTCAGGTCTTCGGCCAAAAGCTAGGCGCGTATGGCTCGGCAGTCGATCGCGGCGACGCGGCCGAACGGCAGGAGGCAGGCCGGCGGCTGCTGGATCTGCTGGCCGATGCCGGTCGACTGGGGGGGGTGAGCGCGCAGGACCTCTCGGATAACCGTGTCATGCAACTGATCGGTTGGTCCAACAAGCTCTCGGCGAGCCACCTGCTCTTGGGAGCGCAAATGACCGATCAGGATCGCCAGATTCGTGAGCGGCTCAATGTCTTCCTGGAGGCCGCGGGTGTCCGGAAAGTCTTTCAACCCGGGGACCTCGCAGGGTTCGAGATCGTGCTGGAACGGATCGCGGGCGTGTCGAACTATCAAATCACCGTCCATACGCCGACCCCCGGCCGGCATCCGAGCCTGTTCATCAGCGTCCGGGAGGATCCGTTGCGGCGGCCACACGCCTTCATCTTGAGCCGGGAGGATCGCGGCTTGCAGCCGGATATTGCCGGGCTGGAGGCGCTGTATGCCGGGCTGACGCTCTCGCAGCGGATCGCCCTCATCGAGGAGCTGATGCGGGCGGTGACGGCGCTGGATGAGATGGGGGGGCGGCCATTGGTGTACATCGTGCCGGAAGATCCCGCGCTACCAGTGGGACAGTCCCAGCCGGGCGTCTTCGCCGCCCTGCTGGACACGATGCTCGATCCGGACGTCGGCGGTCAGTGGCCGGTGCTGGGTCCGATTCGCAACGTGGAGACGACGCCCTCCTAGCGGTGGGGACTCCTCTTCACCGATCAGGCCGGACGCAAAAGCCGGCTGCCGGCGTTGAACCCCGGCGAGTTGGCGGCGCTGCGATCGGTCTATGCGAAGGCGACCGACCGGATCAGCCGGCATCGGATGGAGCGCGTGCTCTCCGGCGGCGAAAGCCGCGGCGCCGAGTATATGACCTATGGCGAGAAGCTGGCCGAGTTGTATCTGCTCTGGCACAACTATTGGCACGCGTTCCAGGGGCGGTGGTCCGCGGTGCATGAGCGCCTGGCGACGCATGCCGGCGCGCAGGATCCGGAGAGCGCGGTGGGGCGGCTGCTCGACCGTCTCGACTGGACGATGCGGGCCTTTCCCACGGATGACTACTACCTGGGCATCAACGAAGCGGTCTTGGACATGTTGGAGGTCGGCCAGGCGGACGAGCCGGTGACGGATGCGCAGGTGCATCTGGCGCTGCTGCGATTGGTGACCGCCCGGCGATCGGACGACAATGTCCTCCGTCGTGTCGCGCGAGAGGCGGAAGAATGGGCGCAGGTCTTCGAGCGCGTGCGGACGGAGCGTTTCCCCTCCGTCATCACGGAGCTCGAGACCGCGGAGGCCGCCCGGCAGCGCGTCATGCCGGCGCACCTCTCCGCGCGCAAGGGCTCCATCCAGGTGGCATTCGCCGGAGAACGGCTGGTTCTCTTTGTCACGGGCTCCGCACCCGAGACTGCCGCCAAGAGCGGCCGGCGCGGCCGGTCTGCCAGGGCAGCCAAGCCGGTGGTGCATCTGTCACCACAATGCCCCGACCTCCTTGCGCAGGGCGATCAGGTGCGCGTGTTTATCAACCGCACCACCCTGCATCTGGGGGAGGCGTTAGGCGGCGGCTACGCGCTCTGCAGGATCTGTCCGCACGGCATGCCGGACTATGGATTGGCGGGGTTGTCGCAGGCGCCGTGGAAGGTGTGGTCGGATATCGAGCGCAAATACCGCGCCAAGGGGATCAACCTGTCGGAGGCGCTGCAATCCTGGAAGCAAGGGCAAACAGCCAACCCCGCGCTGCTGGCTATCACGGTGGATGAGGAGGCAGGCAGCGAGTTCGACAGGCAGCATGAAGCGACCGTCTATCAAGAGATCGAGAACGGCGGATCATCGCCGGCGCCGGTGCAGGGAGCACGCGTCGCGGCGATGCCTGCGGAGGTCGCCACCGCTCCTGCGCCGCCACCCGCACCACGCCCGGCAGTCCAGTCACCAGAGGAGCAGGAAGCCGCCCACCTCGGCATCAGCGCGCAGGAACGCGACGCCGCCATCGCCTGGCTCAAGCGCGCCGGCGCAGACCCCAATAGTCGAGACGCCCAGACTGTTCGGCGGCAACTGATGGGAATGGAAGGCGGCAGCATTCCTCCATGGAAGGTGGATGCCATCCTCACCTATGTCCACACCCAGGGGCTTGACAGCTTACAGCCCCTCTACACCTACACCCGGGAGCTTGGCCGTGCGCTCCTGCTGACGCCACCCACGGTGGCCGCGATCGCCAAGCGCTTGCATCGGCTTGATGCCCTGTCCGCCGGGCCTGCGCCGGCTGCGCCTCAGCCGGCGGACACCGCGCCGAAGGTTCAGGCGGCCGACTCGACGAGGGAGCGGCTCGCGCTGGAGCTGCTGAATCACGCGGCACGGGATCAAGAGTCTGAGGCGGCGGATCGGGTGCGACAGCGGCTTCAGCACATCGGCCTCGGCCGGCGGGTGGTGGACCAGATGCTCACCTATATCGCGCAGGAAGAGGGGATCAGCGAGCTGGGCGAGCTGCAGCAGGTGCCGCAGGTCCGCTTGTCGGATGAGCGCATCGGCCAGATCCGCGAGGCCCTCGCCTCCTCTGCCGCGCAGCCGGCGGCCGCATCCCGCAAAGACGCGCTGGGCGCCAAGCGGATTGAGATCATTATTGGCGTAGCGGTGCTGGCCCTCGCGGCCGCGGCGCTGGCGCCGGCGGCGTGGGCGTTGGGGTGGCTGCAGCCGGTGCTGGCAGTCGCAACCGCGCAGCCGGAGCCGACTATGTGGCTCGCGGGCGGCGGCGTGGGCTCGCTGCTGACGCTGATCCTGTCTCCGTTGCTGGCGCCTGCGGACCGCTCCGGCGCTGGCAGAGCACCCGCCAAGACGGGCCGGGGGAGGGGACGTCCCAAGGCGGAAGAGCAATCCGAGGCCGGCCGGTTGGAAGACGCGGCGATTGCCGCTCGTCTTGCGGCAATCGTGCGGGATCGCAGGATCAACAATCTCCCGCCGCATGAAGCTGGCAAGCTGAGAAGCCTCCATGCCGCGATTCAGGTTCGGGGCATGCTCTCCATCCCGCAGATTCGGTTGGCCAAGGACCTGATCGCACTCTTTGATGCGGAAGCGGCCAAGCCGCGGTACGCCTCCCCGGCTGTGCAAGCGGACGTCATCACGCGGATGCGGGCGATCAACACGGACTACCTGGGCAGGTATGAGCAGGCCGTCGTCGCCTCGTTGCTGCAGCAAGCCGGAGCCCCGCTGACGATCAAGCAAGTGAAGTTTGGGGCATCACTCGCGCAAGCCGCAAAGCAGCGTGAAGCGTTCGCCGACGCCCTGGATGTCTTCGAACGGAGTTTCGCGCCGACAGCACCCCCAGCGGAGTTCAAGCAGCGGCTGCCGCGCTTCTTGGATCTGCTCGACGTGCTCAGCCAGGACCAGGCGGCTCATTGGGTCGGCTCGGTGACGTGGGGGGAGGTCTTGAGGGTCGTCCGGCAACTCGAGGGCGCGCAAGCCGCCGCGGTGCATCAGGCGCTGTTGGGCTTCATGCAACACCGCTCGATCTTGCGGCCGGCGCCGGGCGTCGTGCTGAAGGACCTGCGCACCGCGCACCACAACGGCTTAACGGAGGGCGCCCTGATCAGATTAGTGCACGAAGCGGCGCGCACCGACCGCGACGGCGCGTTGGCGGTGCTGCGCCACGCGGCGCTGGGCACGCACGGGTTGCGCTTGAGCCACTATTTGGGCTGGGAAGCTGCGGTGAAGATGATGCAGGAGTTCCGGGACGAGCCGTCGATCCAGGCGCTGCTGCGGACGCTGAACCGGCGACCGATCACGGTGCAGGCCATCGTGGGCGAGGACTTCCTCGAGCGCAAAATCCGGTCCAGAATTCAGGCGGTGCTTCGAGAGCTCAAGCGGGAGCGGGAACCTGTCGAACTCGAGCCGGCGGCTCTCAGCCAGCCGAAGAAGCTGGCCCAAGCCGTGGAGACCGGCCTACCGGAAGAGCTGAGTGAGGAACAGATCCAGGCGATTCGGTCGCGGGTCGTGGCAGGGATCCGCGAAGCATGGGCGCAAGGCCGCGTGCCGTCCGAGCAGTGGGCGAAGGCCTCCGCGAACACGCTCCACACCGCGGCGACGCATCCGTCGGTCTTCGGCACGTGGCTGATCGCCATGGAGGCCGCCGGGATTCCCGCGCCGTTCCGTCACAAGGCGTTCGCCGGTGAGCGAGGGCATGAGCTCTATTCGAAGGACAAGACCGATGCCGAGATCCGCCGGTTGTCGCCGGAGGATCTTGAGCTTGACGCCATGGTCCGGGAGTTTCCCCACTTGCTGGCGTCGGCGTTGGCGCACTACGAGGGATGGCCGCAGGCGATGTGGGCCAATCGCCGCGTGACCGTGCACATGCCGCCGTTGCCGCCGGCGGACCAAGCGTCGATGGATCAGGTGATGCTGCGCACTGACTTGAAGCGCCGAGGCGCGCAGAAGCGCCGGGAGGCGCAGGCGCTCCTGGCGCAGGCCGGCTCGGCCGGCGACGTGGCCCATGCCGTGCAATGGTATCGAAGAGCCCAACGAGCGGCCGCGGATGCCGTTTCAGCGTACGCGCGCGTATCGGAGATGGCGCCCGAAGGGGCGGAGGCAGGCGCCACGACCGGCAGATTCGCGACTCAACTGTTGGAGTCGGAAGCGCTGTACGACACCGCTCATGAAGGGTTGCAGGGGGCGATCCGGCGCGCCGTCACCGACGCCTTGCGCCGGTTGACCCCGCAGGCGCTTCACGCGCTTGGCGCCGGGGACGCCAGGCGTGTGCAGCAAGCCGTCCAAGGCATCATCCGGCAGCACTCGGCATTGGAAGCGTACAGGGCCCAAGTCCGCTCGCTCGTGCCGGTGGTGGCGGCCACGCTTGGTGGCGAGGAGCCGCCGCCCGCCGCCAAGCCGAGTCAGCCGTCCAAGATTCTTGGGCATGGAGGTTTCGCCACCATCGAGCGGACCGTGGGCGCGCTAGCGGGCGTGGGATTGGGAATCGCTGGGGTCGTGCTGATGGTAGCAGGTGGGACCGCTGGGCTGGTCATCGGCGGAGGGCTGGTCGACCTCGGGCTGCTGGTCGCGGCCGTCGGTGATCGGCTGGTGGCGCGCGTGCGCGGCCGCGAGGCGCCGGTGGTGCCGGGCCCCGGGCCGGGCGAGGTGCCGGCAACGGTCCGGAATGTGCTCGCGAAGCTGGTTCTGCCGAGCGCCGTGATCAGTGTCGGGGTCGGGACCATAGCCTCAGTCGTCTTGACGAGCTTGGCCGTGGCGGCCGGCCAGGTTTCGCAGAACGCGCCGGTGCCGTTGTTCTTTGCGATCACGTTCGGCAGCTTCTCTGGAATTGCGGCGACCGCCATTATCGGCGTTGGAGGCGTGTGGCTCATGCTGCATGAGCTGGGCCACTACGCGGCCGCGCGGCTGGCCGGCGTGCCGGGCGTTCGGCTGGATCTGAAGCACCAAACCCCTGCGCTCGGCCCGTTCGGCTGGGTGCCGACGGTCAACTTTGAGTGGGACATCACCAGGCCTGAGCACCTGACGCCGGCGCAGCGCCGCGCGCTGATCCGGACCACCGAGGCGGGCCTCCTGGTGGACCTGGTCCTTGGCGCGGGTTACGCCTCGCTGGCCCTGCTGCTCTTCGGCTCGTCGCCGTGGATTGTCGCCGTCGGCCTCCTGTTCAGCATCCTGCCGTTCTTGATCAATGCGATTCCGCGCGGGGCAGGCCGCCGGCGCTCAAACGACGGCCGGCTGCTGCTCAGCCTCCTCCAGGCCCAGGGTATCCAGCTCAGCGGGGAGCGGATCAGGACGCGCGTGCGCGTGTGGCTTGAGGGCGGGGCGCGATTCGCTCAGCCATGGCGCTGGCTCCATGCGCTGTTCGCCCAGGAGCAGGGGTCGGTGACGATCAGCGGCGCCGCGCCAGCGGCTGCCCCACAAGGGCAGATCTACCAGACGCAGGAGCTGGCCGAGCGGTTGCTGCGCGAGCCTGGGCATGCCGTGACCGTCCAATCGGCGGATGGCGCACTGATCGCCTTTCGGTACCTTGAAGGCCAGAGTGGCGCCTTCAGCCTGGAAGCCAGGCAGCAGGAGCGCGTGATTGGGTATCTGGACGTCGAGCCGGATACGTTTGGCGCGCCCAGCGCGGATTTTGCGACTGTCCATCGGAATATGGATGACCAGGAGGCCGCGTGGTACGTTCCGCAGGATGAGCATGGCCGGGGCATCGGGGCCGGCCTCATGAAGCTGGCGTTGGCTATCGCGTGGAGCCGGGGAGCCGAGCGCTTCAATGCGTACTCCGTCTACCACGAGAAGGCCGTCGCGCAGTACCGGTCACTCGGCTTCACGCCGTTCGATACCAGTGAGGATGAGGATTACCGCATCACGCGAGCCGAGGCCCAGAGGCAGCCCGGCCTTGATACCATCTCGCTCGGTCCGCGCCGTATCCCTCTTCCCGTGACGGCCGACGAATTGGCAGGCTTGCGGACAGAAGCAGAACGCCTGGGCAAGCGATTGACCGCGCTGACTGTGCAGCTCATTCGGGCCCAGACTCTTCAGCCTGCCGCCGATCGCACCGCGCTGCAGCAGGAGAAGGACGATGTAAGCAGGCGCTTAGCTGAGGTCCAGGCCGCCATCCGTCGAGCCGAACAAGGGCGGCAGGGTGGGGCGCGCACGCTCGAGGGGGGGGAGAAGCGCGTCGAGGTCATGCTGGCGGTCGTGCTGCTTGGAGGGGTAGCGGCGTTGCTAGCGCCTGTAGTGTGGCCAATCGTGGCGCCGTGGCTGGGAGTGACGGGCGGGGTCGTGCTCGCGGGCCTGACGGGCCTGGGCGCGGCCTACGGCGTCTGGCGGCTTAGCGGGAGGCGTGCTTCCGCTGACGGTACTGGTCCAACCCAAACAGCACGAACAGCACCACCAACAGACCCAGGACGACTAACAAGGTTACCATCTCACTCATCCTCCGTGCGTGAGCCGTCAGGCATCACGATAACGGCCCCAACTCCTGCGCCTACGATTATGACGCCAAGCAGCACCTTCAGCCAGCCGGGCAATCCGATGATGACCTCGCCTGTCGCTGAGGCGCCAATCAGCAAGAGGAACAGGTTGGCGAGCGTTTTGGCGATGAGCCGCCTGCGCGCATTTGTCCAAAACGTTTTCACATCTCTAAGTCTACGCGCACCGACGGAGGATGTCAAGGACACCGCGGCGACGCCGCCCACCGCGCCGACGCCCACCGCCACAGCCGACCAGCGGCCGGTGATTCTCATCGTGGATGACGAACAGAAGTGGCGGGAGGGGGTTCAGGGGCATCTTTACGAGCGGTTTGGGGAGACGTACGAGTATGTCCTTGCAGAGAACGGGTACCGGGCACTCGAAGTCTTAGACGATCTGATCACACGGCAACACAAGCGGGTGACCCTGCTGGTCACCGACCTTGGCATGCCCCTGACGGGCGGCCAGCTTGTCCAAGCGGTGCGCGAGCATTACACCCAGGATGAGTGGCCGAGTACTGTCATCATGATGAGCGATGATCCACGGGTCTCCGACATTGCGCGGGCGCGCAGAGCAGAGACTGGGCTCAACATCATTGGCGGGTGGATCAAGTATCTGTATGCCGATGAGGAGGGGGATTACGAGTTGGGGGACAAGGAGGAAAACTGGGAGGGGTTCTCTCGCGTGCTCAACAGCGCCCTCCCCGCGATCCCGCCGCCCGCCGCCAAGCCGAGTCAGCCGTCCAAGATTCTTGGGCATGGAGGTTTCGCCACCATCGAGCGGACCGTGACCGGGCTGCTCGGGGTGGGACTGATGCTCACCGGCTTGGCGCTGCTGCCGGTGCTCGGACCACTGCGCAGCTGGGGAGTCGTCGCTGCGGGCATCATGATCGGTCTCTTCGGAGATCGGCTGCTGAAGCCGGCAGGCACAGCGCGCGGGCAGGCGCCACCGGTCGTGGTGGGGATGGCCGTCGTCAGCGTGGGCTTGTTTTATGCCTTCACCGGCCATGCCATCCCAGGAGCCGTGGCTGCCGGCCTGGGGACGATCATCGTGGTCGCCGGCCATCGTCTCGGGGAAAGAGGAATCAAACTCCTCGTCGTCTTGGCAGGGGCGTGGATGATCGCTGACCGCCTGTGGGAGATGTCTCAACTCGTTGAGCTGTTGCGTGAGGTGGCCAGGCCATGGCGCCCAACGCTTGTCATGCCGATTGCGCTTGGAGTGGGATTGGTCTGGCCGCTTCTGACACGGCGGCGGTATGCCGTGGAGGCGCTCATGGCCCTGGCGCGCCAGCCGGCGTCGTTTCTCCAGTCGCGCGTCCATGCCGACGACCGCTATCGGTACCTACTGGACCTCATCGCGCCCGGGCGGAAGCGCGAGCTGTCGGACCCGGCGCAGTGGGAGAAGCTCGACGAGCCGGACTTCCGGCGGTATCTCGAAAGCGAGTTGGCCAGCAACGCGCGCGGAGAGCCGCCGGCTCGTCTGTTGCAACAGTACCGGCCCCGGCTGATCGCGTTCGCGCGCCACGTGCTGAGCCGCGAGGAGTTCAAGGGGAAGAAGCTCGTGTTCCTGGGGCGCGGCGCCGACCTGCTCTATGACGCCGCCGAAGCCCTCGTGCACTTCGACCCGGCCTATGCGGACCGGGCGGCGGACCTGTACCTGATGGACTGGTCGCCGGAGGCGTTTGCCGGCGTCTCCGCGGCGCAGCAAGCGCAGTACCTCGCGGAGCAGATCAAGTTGGAGACCGCCCCGAGGCGCGGCGTGGTCGTGATTGGCGAGCTGGATGATCCCAGCTCCGCGTCAGGCGACCACCCCATGCTGGTGCGGGACCTCCTGGTCCATAAGCTCCCGGAGCCGTTGCGTCCCGCCGCCGGCCAGGTGCAGACCTTGTTGCTGTCCAGTTTGTTGGACCC
Organism: Candidatus Omnitrophota bacterium; assembly: GCA_016196415.1. The sequence continues at coordinate 4,478 of JACPXS010000056.1, read as the reverse complement.
TCAGAACCCGCCACAGAGCGAGGTGTATTCTGCTGACGAGCGGGACTTTGACGCCGCCACGTGGCTGGCCGATGTGTACCAGAGCCGGCGCAGGTATACCGTGGAGAGCGTGGACGAGGGTCGGGTGGAGGTCCACTACACGTACGACGAGAATTACGGCCCGCGGCGGCTCCTGCATAAGCTGCTGCTGGCGGACGCCGCCAAGCCCCGGTGGATGCGTTGGGACGCCTCGTCGTCCGCGCCGTCCGGCATGGCCGGCGCGATGCACCGCGGCATGCTCTACACCTTCCTTGACCGGCGCGTCCAGAAGATGACCGGGTGGTTCGGGCGGGACCGGATGCTGAGGGGGTTAACGCGCAGCCGCACCGCCGCCGATGAGGCGAACATCCGCCTGGCGCTGGAGGCGTTGCAGCCGGTGCTGGGCTGGGAGCCGGCGCGGCTCGACGAGCTGGCGCAGCGGGTCTTCCTCCTGCGCGCCGGGAACATTCCCCCGGAGCTGCGCAACGCCGCCGGCAAGGTGCAGGATGAGCTCCGCGGCGGGCTGTTGGAGCACCGAGGGCGCCTGCACGTGGTGATGGCTCGGGAGCAGTTCGACCCGTTGAGCCGCGCGCTGCGGGCTGGCGACGCGCAGCAGCTCCCGGACGCGGAGCGCCGGACGCTGGCGGCGTTGCTGCACGAGGCGTTTGAGATCGAGCTGCGCGAAACCATGGAGGTCAGTGAGCGCAAGGCCGACGACGCCGCGCTCAAGGTGTTCGACGCCTTCCTGGAAGGCGGGGAGTCGCTCGCCGCCGTCAAGGTGCAGGCGTTCCGGGCGTCCTTTGCGGCGCAGCCGGCGCCGGCATCCCCGGCCCTGGTGACGGCCGCCGGCCTTGCCGGGGCCATGGCTCGGCGTCTTCCAGAGGCCGACCTGGCGGTCTTGCACGATCCGGATCCCTGGGGGAATATGCCCGAGGCGGTGTATCAGAGCGTGCTGGCTGACCCGCAGACGCGAAAGACCATCACCGACCACCTGTGGGACCGCGGGCTCTACACCACCGATTTGGAGGAAGCGGAGCGCATTGCTGCGCAGCCGGATGCCGCGCAGGAGGCCTCCCTGGAGGCGATGCACGTGATCCGGGCGGCATTTGAAGCACGCTACCTGGAGCTCTTGCGAGGCCAGCGCGTGGATGCGCTGAAAGCGCACCTCTACGTCAACGCGTTGGCCGATTTGGTCTGGCCCGCGACCACGCCCAGGGGCCTGGCCGGGGCGATGCACCGCGGCGAGGAGCCGCCTGCCGCAACGGGGCCGCCGCCACCGTACGATTTCGAGACCTTCCGCGGGCTCGTCAGGGAGTTCATGGCCAATGCCGACGTTCCGTTGATGGAGCTGGATCAGCTCTCACTCGATACGTCCACGGCGCCAGACCCTGGGACGTTGCGAGCACTGCGGGGTGTGGTTCAATCGTTAGACGATCTCATCAGAGAGATCCGGCTGGAGGCGGAACGATCTTCCACTCCTGAGGCGGGGCTCTTCGCCGATACGCTGGACGATTACATCAGGAAGCGCTTGATGGCGCTGAAGCTCATCGCTGGCATGGCGTTTGCGGACTCGGAGAGATGGGACGAGGAGACTCGCGGCACGGTCGTATCCAGTCTCGCATTGGTCTATGCGCGGCTGGGGGCTCTGCGCCGGATGTCGGCGTTCCGCTTCGACTCGCACGGCCTGGTGGCGCTGGATGACATCGCGCAGCAACAGCCCGAGGCCAACTATCGGCCCGCCGCCAGTCTTCAAATCCCCCCCGGTGGCCAGCAGCTGCCGGTGTCCGGCTGGACGGTTCGCCAGGCCATCGAGCGTCTCAATCCGCCGGCGTTGCAGGATGCGACAGGGGCGATTCGATGGGAGGACCTCGCCGTGTATGTGGATGGGCTTCTCGTGCCCCATCCCGAGGAGATGATGCTGGCGGATGGCTCGCACCTGACGGCGGTCCTGCACCCAGCCGCTCCGTCACGCGCGTCAGCCGTGCAGCCGTGGGAAACCGATCATGTCGAACACTTGCGGATGCAAGCCAGGGAATCGGCCAAGCTGCGGCGCCGGCTGATCGGCGTCGAAGATTGGGCTACACGCAGCCGCGACGCGCGCAAGCCGTTCACAGTCCCACAGGTGGCCCGGCAGTTCAAGTTTCCGCTCAAATTCCAGGCGGAGATTGTGGCCATCTTCGATCGGCTCGAGCAGGAAGGCCGGCTCATCCGCGCGGCGGATCAGGCTGGCGAGGCTGCCTGGCAACAGCCCCCCACCCGCGTGAAGCGGTCAGGACTCGCGAAGAGCGTGGCCCTGCCGGCGGGGTATGCCCTTCTGACGGCGCTGCTCAACTGGCTCGGCATCACCGACCCGGCGGTCCACGACCTCATCGTGGACGCGGGCTTGGCGCTCGCGGTCGTGGTGGGGACGGTGTTGGTTGGCCGGCGGGTCACGGCCAGGCGCTGGCAGACGCCCTCCACTGGCCGCGGCACGCCCGGGCTCAGCCGGCGGGGGTTCGTCATCGGGTTCGGCGCGGTAGCCGTCGGGCTCGCTGCGGCCGGTAGGATGGTGCTGCCGCGCGCCATGAGCCGCGCAGACAGGGCTCTGCCGCCGGCGCCGCCGCTCACGCCCCCCGTGCGCTCGACGCTCGAGCAGCGGTTCCAGGCGGAGCGAGCGGCCGTTGAGCGCGCGCAGGCGCAGCCGGCGCCGTTCACGCTGGAGGCGTTGACCCGGGCGTCGCGGGCGCTGGGCCTGACGAAGACCTGGACCCAGCGGCACGTCGCGATGTTCGAGCGGGCCGCGGCCGACACCGGGGTGTCCCCGCACCGGATCGCCGCCTTCATCCTTGAGGAGATGGAGGAGGAGAGGGAGCATCCGGCCTGGACGTGGTTCAAGGACCAGTTCGGCCCGATCCGGGAGTGGCTGGGCGGGTCCGACATCACGGTCGGGGATGCGCAGGTCCGCGTGAAGTACCGTAACCGCTGGGGTGAGTACCACTATGACCTGGCGCTGCTCAATCGGATGGCCGACCTCGCGGCGGATGCCTCATTCAGGCGGCTCTTGACCGCTGAGGAACGACGGCGATTGACCGACTTCGCGCGCGACTATCAGTGGCTGGTCGGCGGGATTCGGGCGGCGACGGCGGAGGAAGCGCAGGCGATCCTCCAGGGGCACCTCGCAAACGGCATGATGCCGTACCAGATCCGGGAAATCGCCAGCATGGATGCCGTCAACATCGTCCTGGCCGGCCACATCATCCGCGAGAAGTACAAGCAGGTGAGCCGGCTCAACCTGACGAAGCCGGACAGCCAGGAGGAGCGGGACTATGCCGCCGCAAACGCCGGGTTGATTCCGCACACCGATGCGCTGGCGGCCATGCTGCGCGGCGAAGAGGGGGGGAGCTGGGCGGTGCCGGAGTTCCACCTCGTCCCGTCTGCGGCCGATGCCGCGTCCCTCAAGTCGGACAACGCGAAGGGCCGGTTGCAGGCCTACCGCGAGGTGTACGGTTGGCGCTACTACCCGGCGTGGGCGTTCGATGTCTTCGCCGCGCTCCGCTACCTGGCAGTGGATAGTTCGGGCGAGGGGTACAAGCGCGCCTTGCGGAAGGTCGCGATCTACGACGCCCTACTGAGAGGCGAAGCGCCTGGGTCGGTGGGCCGTCGGACCGCGCTGCGCGACCTGCTCAACCCGGTGACCGCGCCGCTCGCCGCCATGACGCACCCCGGCGGCCCGGCCGGTGACGCGTCACGACCCATTGCGCTGACGCTGACCGCGGAGGAGCGCACGCAACTGGCCAGCAGCCTGCCGCAGCTGGCTGAGGGCGACCTGGATCTCATCCAGGCGATGACGGCGAGGGCGCTGGAGCTGCTCGCCGCCCAGGGTCTGGCGCCTGCCAGCCTCGATCGTCTACGCATCATCGAGCGCATCCGCCTGGCTTGGGAGGCGTGCGTCGGTGTCATTCGGGCGAATCCGGAAACCGGACAGGTCTTGTTGATCGGACAGCTGGCGCATCGCCTGTCGGGCGGCGAGCCCCACGATGACGCTCGGTTGTTGCAGCTGACGGTTCGGGCGATGGAGGCGGACGAGCGGACGAGAGGGGCACGGCCGAGTGAGGCGGTTGGGTCGGCTCCAGCGGGCCAGTCCGCGCGTCCGCAGCCGGCGGCGTCCGAGGTGCTCACCCAGGAAAGCGTCAAGCTCCTGGTCGGGCAGATTTCGGGATTGCAAGCGACCTTGCGCCATTTGCATGGCGTCGTGGTGGACCGCCGCCAAGCAGCCCGCTGGTTGACGGAGGAACGCCGGGCGGCGTTGAAACGGGATCAAGAGCAGCTTGAGCGGGCCGAACGGGAGCTCAGTCGAGTCACACGCCCGGGCAGAGAGCTCACAGCCGCCCTCCAGCAGGAAGAGGAGGCGGCTCGGGCTTGGGTCGCGCCACGGGGTGCGGCTCAGCGACCACCCGAAGTCCCCTCGACGAAATTGGTGA
>JACPXS010000055.1 GCA_016196415.1 Candidatus Omnitrophota bacterium | reverse complement strand
TCTTGCCTTTCTTGAGCACTTCGGACGGATGATTGATCTTGCGGGTCCAGGAAATATCCGCGTTATGGAGCAGGCCTTCCAGGCCGTCTTCCAACTCGACAAACACCCCGTAGTCCGTCAATTGGCGCACGCGCCCTACGACTTTCGCCCCCGGCTGGTACTTCGCTGTTGCGGTCTGCCACGGATCGCCGGTCGCTTGGCGGATCCCGAGCGAGAGCCGCTGGTTCTTCGCATCCACCGCGAGCACCACGGCCTCGATATCCTGTCCGACCTGGAGCAGCTCGGAGGGGTGCGTGATCCGCTTGGACCACGAGAGCTCTGAGATGTGCACCAGCCCTTCGATGCCCGGCTCAACCTCCACAAAGGCGCCGTAGGGAACGAGATTCACAACCCGTCCTTTAATCTTCCGGCTCACCGGATATTTCTCCTCCGCGTGCTGCCAGGGGCTCGGAAGCAATTGCTTCAATCCCAGCGAAACCTTGTTCGCTTGGCGATCCACCGACAGTACCACCACATCCAGCTGCTGGCCGACGTTCAGCACATCCGACGGATGGCCAATGCGCCCCCACGAAATGTCGCCGATGTGCAACAGCCCATCCACGCCACCGAGGTCAATAAACGCGCCGAAATCGGTGAGGTTCTTGACCGTCCCGCTGCGGCGTTCGCCGACGGTGAGCGACTCAATCAGCTTCTGCCGCTGCTGGTCTTTCTCGCGGAGGAGATAGTCGCGGTGGGACACCACGATGTTCTTGCGGGCGCGGCTGATCTTCAGGATGAGAAACTTCAACTGCTGGCCGACGAGGCTATCGAGATTGGCGTACCCCTTGAAGGACGCGAGCGACGCCGGCATGAACGCCTCAATCCCGATATCGACCATCAACCCGCCCTTCACCTTGCGGACGGGGCGGCCTTCAATGACGTCGCCTTCCTTGCAATGATTGACAATGCGATCCCAACCCTTCTGACGATCCGCCTTGTGCTTGGAGAGGATGACCATGCCCTGCTCATCCTCGACATTCTCGACGTAGACTTCCACTTCATCGCCAACGGCCAGATTCTGGACATCGCTGAATTCAACGCGAGCGATCGAGCCTTCAGACTTGAAGCCGACATCGACCAAGACATCCTGCGGCGTGATGGCAATGACTCGCCCCTTCACAATTTGCCCTTCCGTGATGACGCGCAGGCTCTGGGCGTACAGATCGGCTAACGTGGAAGATGAATCGCCTTCAACCATCGTGGTCATCGCTTAGATGTTGTGGTGTTGTCTCACGTGATCATCGGAGTTTTCGGGGCTTGGGCGGAGGGGTCCCTCCATCTCCTCCGCTAAGCAGCGCCACTGCCGGGTCACCGCGCGCGCCAGTTGCTCCTGGCGGGTGCGCGATGCGACTCGTTGAGACTCGGTTGGGTTGACCGGCTCGACGATCGGGGTATCAGTATAGGCAACGGGGGGTCCAAACGCAACTCGAATTTTTGATCGACTCAACCGCGCAGCGTGGGGAGGCAGCGCGTCAAACGTTCCATTCACCACCACCGGGACAATCGGCACGCTCGCAGCGATAGCCAGCAGCCCCACTCCCCGCTTTGCGCTTCCGAGCCGACCCGACACTTGCCTCGTGCCCTCGGCGAAGAGCGCGATCGCTTCACCCTTCCGGAGGTAATCGACCGCCGCGCGAATCGCCATCACATCGCCTTCGCCCCGTCGGATGGGAATCGTCCCAATCGATCGGAAAAATGTCCCAGCCACCGGATGGCGGAAGAGGGTGGCTCGCGCCATAAACCGGACTCGGCGCGGGCAGGCGGACCCGCGTCGAGGCACGTGGTGTTGCCCCCGCACCTCCAACCCGAACCCCAAGCGAAACACCAGCCAGCAGACACACTTCGAGAGGCTGTACGCCAGAGGCACCATGGAACACGACGGCGTCAGGTGAGCCCTCCACCCGTGGGGTTCCACAAGCGTCACGTGGCAGCCCGCGGTCTCATCTGCGTGAGCATGGCGTGCACCACTTGCCGCGCGTTCAGTCGTGACGTATCCAGCACGATGGCCTTGGGAGGTTGAACTAATGGGCCGACGCGCCGGCTCCGATCCAGCCCGTCACGAAAGTGGAGTTGTTCCTCAATGTGAGCCAGTGGAGGCCTTGTGCCATAGAGCCGGGCCAACTCGCGCTGCCGACGCCTGGCTCGAACCGCCGGGTCGGCGGTGAGAAAAAACTTGTACGGCGCGTTCGGGAACACGACGGAGCCGGTGTCCCGCCCTTCCACCACGACGCCGTGCCGAGCCGCTAGCTCCCGCTGCCGTTTCACCATCGCCACGCGCACCGCAGGGTGCTGGGAGATCTGGGCAGCGGCCTCCGACACTTCCTCGCTGCGAATGACGCCTGTGATGTCTTCTCCGCGCAAGGTGATGCGCAGCCCCCCGGCGGAAGTCGGATGAAGCTCCAAGGGGAAACGACGCGCCAACGCGGCCAGCCGTGTTGCATCGACGACGGAATGGAGTCCCGCCTTGAGCGCCGCATACGCGAGCGCGCGGTAGGTCGCTCCGGTATCCAAGTAGGCGAGGCCCAGGCGGTGAGCCAGCAGTTTCGCCGTCGTGCTCCTGCCAACACCGGCCGGCCCATCGATCGTGACGATCAGCGGCCGCGCCGGCGGCCTGGCGGGTCTGGGACCCTGTAATCCACGGAGCCGGCGAAGGGAACGTTCAGCGGTCTTCGAGGGCATCGCGGTTGGACTTGGCGCGGGCCAGCAGACGACGCAGCGCAGAGCGCTTGGGCCGCTCGATGAGTGTGCGGAGCGCGCGCCAGTGGCGCTCAAACCGGCCCATCGCCGCAAGGATCGGCGCGCGATTCGTCAGGAAGATATCATCCCATACATCCGGATCGCTTTTGGCCACGCGGGTGGCATCGAGAAAACTTCTCGGTGTGCAGAGTAAGGCGGTCTCTTCAGCCGCTAAGCTCAGACAGTAGGCGAGCAGATGCGGCAGATGGCTCATCTGCGCTAAGACGCGATCATGGCGCGCGGGCGGCATCGTGATCACCCCATCGACCAAGGCGGACCAGAATGCCACGACCCGCCGCACTCCCCGCTGATCGGTTCGCGCGGTGGGCGTCACGATGCAGAGGGAGCCATCGAAGAGTCTCGCGTCGGCGGCTCCAACACCTTGCTGCTCGGAACCGGCAATCGGATGCGCTCCAACGAACGCGATGCGGCTCGGCAGCGCGCGCTCGAGCTGCCTCACGATGTGCGCCTTTGTGCTGCCCACATCAGAGAGGACACTGCCGCGAGACATGAACGGAGCGAGCCGCTTCGCCTGGGCCGTGATGGTCGAGACGGGCGTTGCGATGATCACCAGCTCAGATCCGCTCACCGCGCGCCGGGCATCCATCGTTCCCCAATCGATCGCCCGCCGCATCTTCGCCAGGCGAAGCGTTGAGGCGTTTCGGCTCAGCCCGATGACCTCGCGCGCCACGCGGCGGCGCTTGACTGCCAGGCCAAGCGATCCGCCCATCAATCCCAAGCCCACGATTGTCACGCGATGAAAGAGCGCCATGGGGTGTTGCGGTAAGGGGTCTGGTGCTTTCCGGGTGATACGTCAAACACGATCCTCGTTCCCCCTGAGCCCAGAACCCTAGCAGGCTGCGGAAAAACCCCGCAGCCTGGTTCACGGTTCGAGGTTCGAGGTTCAAGGGAACCACCGTGCTCGACGGAGAGATGTGTGAGCTTCCTTGACCCTTCACCCTTGAACCTTGAACAAGAGGAGTTTTTCAGCACCCTGCTAGACATGTGTCGTCTTGAACCTTCCACCTTGAACCTTGAACAGCATTACAGGGTACGGCCGACCGCTTTCGCCACCTTCTTCAGCTCTTTCACCAGCGCGGCGAACTTCTTCGGGAGGAGGGATTGGGGCCCGTCGGAGAGCGCGGTCTCAGGATTCGGGTGGACTTCGATCATCAATCCGTCCGCTCCAGCGGCGATGGCGGCTTTCGCCATCGGCTCCACATAGTCCCACGAGCCGGTGCCGTGGCTCGGATCCACGATCACCGGCAGATGCGAGAGTTTTTTGATGACCGGCACGGCATTGAGATCCAGCGTGAAACGGGTCTGGTCTTCAAACGTCCGGATCCCGCGCTCGCAGAAGATGACGTTGAAGTTCCCCTGGCTCAGGATGTACTCGGCCGCCAGCAGGAATTCCGTGACCGTCGCGGAGAGCCCCCGTTTCAGCAGGACGGGCGATGTGGACTGGCCGACCTCTTTCAGCAACTCAAAGTTCTGCATATTGCGCGCGCCGATCTGGATGATATCCGCGTACTGCTCCACGAGCTGGAGATCCCGAGCGTCCATCAGTTCGGTCACGACGCGCATCCCGGTTTCTTTCGCCGCCTCGCGCAGCAGCTTCAACCCCTCCTCGCCGAGCCCTTGGAACGAGTACGGCGAGGTCCGCGGCTTAAACGCCCCCCCGCGCAGCACCTGGGCCCCCGCTCCCTTGACCGCCTTCGCGGTCTCAAAGAGCATGGCACGGTTCTCGACCGAGCAGGGACCCGCCATGAGCACGAGCGCGTTGCCGCCGATGGCCACCCCCCGCACATCGATCACGCTCGATTCGGGCTTGAACTCCCGCGAGACCAGCTTGTACGGCTTGAGCACCGGGATGACCTTCTCGACGCCTGGAATCACCTCGAGGGGTTGCACCCGCAAGGCGTCTTCCGAGCCGATGACCCCGATGATCGTCCGCTCCGTGCCTTTGGAGACCATCGGCTTCAGGCCGAGCGCCTTGATTCGCTCAATCAGATGATCGAGCTGTTTTTTCGTCGCATCCGGTTTCAGGACGATAATCATGAAGGCACCTCTCTGGGTTGCGCGTTGGCCCGTTGGCGCGTTGGCACGTTGGGATTGCGAAACGCGCAAACCCGAAAACGCGCTAACGCGCCAAACATTTCTTCAACGCACGGATGAAGCGCCGGTTCTCCGGCATGGTGCCGATTGTGACCCGCACACAACCGGACAGATTCCACCCGCTCATCTCGCGCACGATGACCCCGCGCGCAAGCAGCCCCTCGGCGATCTCGAGGGCTCGCGGGCCGAGCTGCACCAAGAGGAAGTTTGTCACACTCGGCACATGCCGAAGCTTCAGCGCATCGAGCGAGCGGGTGAGATACCGGCGCCCTTCCTGGATGAGCCGTCGGGTGTTCGCCAGAAACGCCGTGTCATCGAGCGCGGCGGCGGCGGCGGCCTGCGCCAGGCTGTTGACGTTGAACGGCTCCCGGACGGCGTCCATCGCAGCCACCACAGCCGGCGGCGCGATGCCGTAGCCGATGCGCAGGCCGGCCAGCCCATAGGCTTTGGAGAACGTGCGGGTGATGATCAGCGAACGGTTCTTCTTGAGGTACGCCAGCGTCTGCGGATAGTCAGGCGCCTCCACAAACTCGTAGTAGGCCTCATCCAGCATGACGATCGTTTCAGGAGGCAGGTCGCGGAGGAACGCGTCGAGCGCTCGCTTGGGCACGTAGGTGCCGGTTGGATTATCAGGATTGGCGATGAAGACGAGCTTGGTGTGCGGCGTCACAGCCGCTTCCATCGCCGCCATGTCATAGCGATACTCGCGCAGCGGCACCACCGCCACCGACGCCCCACATGCCCGGGCTTGCAGTTCATACATCAAGAAGGTCGGCGCGGCCACCACAACCTTGTCTCCCGGATTGACAAAGGCGCGCAGGGTGAGCACGATCAGCTCATCCGAACCGTTCCCAAAGATCAAGGAGGCGGGATCGACCCGCAGGCGCTTGGCCAGGCGGACGCGCAAGTCATGACACGTCGAGTCTGGGTAGCGGTGCAGCGACGCCAGCGCCTTGGGCAGCGACGCCAGCGCCTTGGGCGACGGCCCGAGGGCGTTCTCGTTGGAGGCGAGCTTGATCACCGAGGCGAGCTTCAGCGTCCGCTTCACCTCTTCAATCGGCGTCCCGGGCCGGTACGTCTTCAGCCCCCGCACCGCGGCTCGCGCCCGTTGGTCAACAGCAACACCCATGGGTGAAGCTCCACGGCTTTACAGCTGTGGCCTCTTTGTTATCCGCTTCGCGGCCGTGGAGCGGAACCCTCCGAAGCCTGCCCTGCTTCGCCAAGGCTCTTCTTCGCGCGGCGAGCTTCGAAGAAGCCCTGCTGCGCTGCCGCTTCGCAGCGGCACCCTCCTCGCCGCCTTCCTCCCCGGGCTCACGCCCGGGGCTTCCGGCGAAGGAG
>JACPXS010000048.1 GCA_016196415.1 Candidatus Omnitrophota bacterium | reverse complement strand
CCTCTTCCATGTCGAGGAAGCGCTCTGCCGGCTGAGCTAACCGCCCCTCAAAGCTGAACTACTATTTGAAATACAGCGGTACAATCCATAATTACTCATCGCTGAAGTAGTCCGCATCGATTTTCTTAACGTGATAAGTACCGACGATGTTTACTCCAAGGTCGTGCTGAATCATCAACCGCACCAGCTCTTCACCACTAATAAGGACGATCTTGCTATCTATACTCCCAGCATAACTCTTGGCATCTGGCGAAAAATCTGCTGTCGTAAGGAATATCCCTTTCTTAGCTCGATGTCCCTGCAAAGCGCCGGCAAACTTTTGTATCTCCGGCCTACCGACGTTACACTCCCAGCGTTTCGCCTGTATGTAGACGACATCCAACCCTAAAGGGTCTTCCTTGATAATCCCATCAATACCACCGTCACCCGATCTGCCAATAGCTTGACCGGCATCTTTCCGACTCCCGCCATAACCCATTTTTATCAAGAGATCAACTACAAGGGTCTCAAAAAATTCTGGTGTGCAAGATCGAACCTGATGAAGCAATTCGCCTTCAAGGTATGAGCTTAAGTCTTCGAGGGTCGACTCCAACACTTCTTCGGGTGTCACTACCGGATCAGTCTCTTGAGTCCACGGAATAGGCGTGTCCTTCTTCTTTGACCCCCAATTGGCAATAAACTCTGGGAATTGCTTAAGGAATTTCGCATCAATCCTTTGGGGGTTCTTCTTAAGGACTTCCTTGCCGCGCCCTGTTATCCTCCACAACCCTCTTCGGGGAGTCTCTAGTAATTCCGCTTTTTTCAAAAAAGTCCTGGCCCAACCGATCCGATTCGCAAAAACTTCCTGTTTTCCGCTTGGCAGAAGTTGCCTGCGTTCCTCCGGCGTAAGCTGGAACTCATTTGCTAGTAGCATGGCAGCTTCTCGTGGTATCACCTCTCCCTTTTCTTCAAGCAGCTTGAGGAGTGGGAGCATTAACGTTTGGAAATCAGGTACGGGCATCTGTCACCCAAGCCTCCTCATGAGCCAGCGGTTAAAAACCCCGTTTTCCATCAACATGATCCGCCAGCACGTAACTTGTTTTATTATGTGGCGCCTTCCGCATTTCACAATTGAATGCCGGGGGTGGGATTCGAACCCACACGTCCCTTTCGGGACAGGAGATTTTAAGTCTCCCGCAGTCTACCAGTTGCGCCACCCCGGCGTCGCTCTGCCGCTGTCAAATTGGAGGCGCGGATCGGAATCGAACCGATGTATAAGGGTTTTGCAGACCCTCGCCTTACCACTTGGCTACCGCGCCGACGAACGATGGGAAAAGCGGGGCACGCGAACGACATGCGCGACGAAGGCGGGCGGTCAAAACGCGCCGTCGGATTGGAAGTCGACCTGCCCGCCGACGCGCAGGATGTTGACGCCGTCCGGGTGGTTCCCGTCCTTGTCCTCCGCGAGCGCCTCGGTGGACTTGCTGGCCGGCGAGAGCCCCGCGTGGTACTCATAGTCGCCACCCGAGGGGGCGGAGGGGGTCGGGCTGGCGGAAGACGGGCACTTGAAGACCTCCAGGTCGTCGAGGTAGGCGTCGTACAGCTCGTCCAGCGAGGCCGGGTACTGCTCGTTGTGGTCGTCCCGGTACGCGGAGATGGCGTAGTAGACCTGCTTCAAATTGTTTTGACACTTGGAGCGCCGCGCTTTCTCCCGCAGCTTCATCGCGCCCGGCGCCAGGAACCCGATGAGGATCCCGATGATGGCGATGACGACGAGCAGCTCGATCAGCGTAAAGCCAAACACCCGTTCAGGTTTTCGCAACATGGCCCGCCTTTCTCATCCTGTGTTGACCGTACCAAAGCTCCTCCACTTTGTCAAGGAGGACGCGCGCGATCTGCGCCTTTGCCACGGTCCCCAGCGGCTGCACCGCCGGCGCCGCGGCGCCGGGGCGCCGGGTCAGGAGCCAGGCGTGCACCGGGCGGCGGCCGAACGGGCTGCCTGCGCCGTTCACCCGCTGCGCCACCAGCAGGTCGAGCCGCTTCGCCCGCAGCTTCCGCGCGGCCTGCGGCACGACGGCGCCGCCCTCCAGCGCGAATCCCACCCGCACCTGCCTCCCAGCGCGGCGGGGCAGCCGCGCGATGATGTCTGGGGTGGCCACGAGCCGCAGGGTCAGCCGGGCGCGCCGCCGCAGCTTGGCGATCCGAGCCCGCGCCGGGCGGAAATCCGACACCGCCGCCGCCATGATGACCGCGTCGGCGCCCGCGGCCAGCCGGCGCATCGCCGCCTCCATCCCCCGCGCGTCGCGCACCGCCACGAGGCGCGCGCCGGACGGCATCGGCTCAGGGCCTGGGCCGAGGACCACCGTGACCCGGTGGCCGCGCGCGAGCGCCTCTGCGGCGAGCCGGGAGCCCATGTAGCCCGTCGACTCGTTGGAGAGGAACCGCACCGGATCAATCGGCTCGCGGGTGGGTCCTGCGCTGATTAAGAGGTGCATCTCAACTCGGCCGGGAGCGTTTCTCTTTTTTCGCGATCAGCTGCCGACGGCGAAAAAGGGAAACGCTCCCGGGACTCCCGGGACTACCGCCTCCGTTTGGCTGCCTTGCGGGCCCGCGCGGGCTTGCGCCGCGCCGGCGCCGCCGGCCGCGGCTTTGAGGGCGCCCCCGCGCCCAGGCCAGACGCCGACAGCCCGGTGACGGGAACGAGCTGCTTCACCGTCGCCACGATCTCCTCGGGCTCCGCCAGGTGCCCGATCGCCTCATAGCCGCAGGCGAGTTTCCCGACGTCGGGCCCGATGAAGCGCACGCCCAATCGTTTCAGCGTCGTGACGTTGCGCTGGACCGACGGGTGCTGCCACATGTGGACGTTCATGGCCGGCGCGAAGACAATCTTGGCCCGCGTCGCGAGCAGGAGGCAGGAGAGCACGTCATCCGCCAGGCCGTTGGCGTACTTGCCGATGATGTTGGCCGTCGCCGGCGCCACCAGGACGAGCTTCGCGCGGTCGGCCAGCGTCGTGTGGATGACCTGCGTGCTCTCCTCGTCGAAGAGGTCCGTGTAGGCCCGCCGCTCCGAGAGCGTCTGGAGCGTGAGCGGCGCGATGAACTTGGTCGCCCGCGGCGTCAAGACGCACGTGACGGCGAAGCCCGCGTCCTTCAGCTGCCGGACGACGTCCGCCGCCCGATAGGCGCCGATGGAACCCGTGATGCCCAGCACGACTTCCGGTGGGTTGGTCATTGCGCCCTCTTCCTTCTCTCCTCCTTCGCTTTCGCTCCACGTCCCCTCTTCCCGCGGGGTTCCGGCTCCTCCTCCCGCTTGTACAGCACCTTGCCCTGGAGGATTTCCTCCAGCGCAACCGAGGTCGCCTTCCGGTGCGGCGACTCGACGAGCGGGGGGGACCCCTCGGAGAGCTCCTTGGCCCGCTTCGCCGCCAGGATCACCAGCCTGTAGACGCTTCCGCACCGCTTGAGCAGCTCTTCGATCGGCACCTGCGCCATGGACGGGCTACCCCTTTCGTTGAACGATGGCTGCCACCTCGCGAACCGCGCGCGCCAGTCGGTCGTTCACCACCTGATGATCGTACCATGCCGCGCAGGCGAGCTCCCTCCGCGCCGCCGCCAGCCGCCGCCGGATCACCGCCGGCGAGTCGGTGCGCCGCCGCACGAGGCGCCGCCGGAGCTCGGCCATCGAGGGCGGCGCGAGGAACACCAGCACCGCCCGGTTCCCGAGCGCGCGGCGCACCTGGCGGGCGCCCTGCACGTCGATGCTCAGCACGACGTCCCGGCCCCCGGCGAGCGCCTGCAGCACCGGCCGCCGCGGCGTGCCGTACCAGGCGTCGTGGACGCGCGCCCACTCAAGGAGCCCCCCCGCGCGCCGCAGCCGGCGGAACGCCGCCGGGGACACGAACCGGTACGCGCGAGCCCCTCGCTCCCCGGCCCGCGGCGGGCGCGTCGTCACCGACACGGAGCGCGCCAGCCCGGGGAGGATCCGCCGGAGGCGCTGCACCACCGTGGTCTTGCCGCCCCCCGACGGGCCGGACAGGACGAACACGCGCCCCCGCGAGGCCGCCGCCCTCGGTCGCCTGCGCGGCGGCATGTCACGGGCTCGAGGGCATCCGGGCCTTCAGCGCCGCCAGCCGCTCCGCGACGGTCGCCGGCTGCAGGCTGGAGAGCACCACGTGGTCGGAATCGGTGATGATGACGGTCCGCGTCCGCCGCCCGTTCGTCGCGTCGATGAGCTTCTGGTGCCGGCTGGCCGCCTCGCGCAGCCGCTTGATGGGCGAGGGGTCGGCCGAGACGACCGCCACGACGCGCTCGACCGCCACCGCATTGTCAAATCCGACGTTGAGCAGCGCGGCGCTCGTGGCGCTCATTCGAGGTTCTGGACCTGCTCGCGGATCTTCTCGATGCACCCCTTGAGGTCGACCACGTGCTGGGCGGCCTGCGCGTCGTTGACCTTCGCCCCCATCGTGTTCGCCTCGCGCATGAGCTCCTGCGCGATGAAGTCGAGGCGCTTCCCGACGAGCGCTTCGCCGGAGAGCGTCTGCCGCACATACGCGAGGTGGCTCTCCAGGCGCACGAGCTCCTCGTGGATGTCCGCCTCTTTGGCGATGGCGGCCGCCTGCTCAAGCTGCGAGTGCGAGAGGACCGAGCCCGGGCCCACCAGCTCCTGCAACCGCTGCCGCAGCCGCCGGCGCTGCGCCGCCAGGGCGACCGGCAGCCGTCGCCGCACCGCGCGCGTGTGGCGCTCGATCGCCCGCAGCTGAGCCCGCACGTCTCGGACGAGCCGGCTGCCCTCGCGCCGGCGCGAGCGGACCAGCTCCTCCAGCGCCGCCTGCGCCGTGGCCAGGATGGGCTCCTGCAACCGCTCGACGGGGACGCGCCCCTCGGAGATGGTCAGCGCCTGCGGCAGCGTCAGGAGGTGGTCGAGCGTCACCGGCCCCTTGACGCGGAGCCGCCGCTGCACCGCGCGGAGCGCGTCATGGTACCGCTCGAGCAGCCGCTCGTCAACCATCACCCGCCGCTCGTCCATGCGGGCCGTGTGGAGGGCAACGGACACCTCGAGGCGGCCCCGCCGGACGCCGCGCCGGATCAGCTCGGTCAGCCGGCCCTGCAGCGCCGTCAGCCCGTTGGGCAGCCGCGGCTCCATCTCCAGGTAGCGGTGGTTCGTGCTGCGCAGCTCCACCGTCACGCTCCCGACGGGTGTCTGCCGCGTCGCGCGGCCATAGCCGGTCATGCTCTGGAGCGACGCCCACCGCGCGCTCATGGCTTGGCGGCCTCGTGTGTGGGCGGCGGCAACAGCTCGTGCGGCGCAAACCACAGCGCGATCTCGCGCGCCGCATCGTCGGGATCGGAGGAAGTGTGGATGACGTTCTCCATGCAGCCGTCCTTCGTGTTGCGGCCCAGCGCCCCCCTGATGGACATCGGCTCGGCCTGCTCCGGATTGGTCGCGCCGGTGGCCTCCCTGACCCGGGCCACCGCGTCGCGGCCCCACAGGACGAACGCCAGGAGGTACGGCACGCCGTGCAGCTCGCCTCGCAGATGGGCGACGGTGCTGCGGAAAAACGGCTTGTCCTTGATGTGCCGGTAGTGCGCCTCGGCCAGCTCCTGGCTGACCGGCATCACCTTGGCGCCGATGATGGAAAGCCCCAGCGGCTCAAGGCGCGAGAGCGCCGCCCCCACCAGCCCCCGCCGAATCGCGTCCGGCTTGATGAGGACCAGCGTCGCCTGCTCCTCCCCGTCGGCGCCGCCGGCTCGCCCCGCCGGCTCAGCCGCGCGGTTCGCTGCCATCCCCGACGCCCAGCAACTGCAACAGCCGGGCGAGGTCCTCCGCAGAAAAGTACTCGACGATGATCCGCCCGCCCTTCTGTCGTGCCACGAGGCGGACCTTCGTGCCCAGCGCCCGTCGCAGCTCATCCTCCAGGCCCGCAAGCTGCGGGTCGACCCGGTGCGCCCGCCGGCGGCGGCCCGGCGCCAGCGTCACGGCCAGCGCCTCGGTCTGCCGGACCGTCAGGTCGCGGCGGCGCACCAGCTGGTACAGCTCAAGCTGTTTGGGTCGCCCCTCGGCGCCGAGGATGGCCTTCGCGTGCCCCAGCGTGATGGCGCCCTCGCGCAGGCCCCTCTGGATCTCGTCGGGCAGCGTCAGCAGCCGGAGCAGGTTCGCGACGGTGGCCCGGTCCTTGCCGATGGCCGAGGCGACGTCCTCCTGCGTGTACCCGAACTCAGCGAGGAGGCGGGCGTAGCCCCGCGCCTCCTCCATTGGGTTGAGGTCCTCCCGCTGCACGTTCTCGACCAGCGAGAGCTCCAGCGCCTCCTTGTCGGACAGCGGCTTGATGATGGCGGGGATCTGCGGCAGCGCCAGCGCCTGGGCGGCGCGGAAGCGCCGCTCCCCCGCCACCAGCTCGTACGTCCCGTGCGCGACCGGCCGGACGATGACCGGCGCGACGATCCCCGAGCGCCGGATCGACGCCTTCAGCTCCTCCAGCGCCGCCTCGCTGACATCGGTCCTGGGCTGGAACCGTCCCGGACGGATCTGGTCCACGCGCAACGCCACGAGGTCCGGCGCCCCCTGCGGCACCGTCCCGCTGATGATGTCGGCCAGCCCTCGCCCGAGCCGCTTGGTCGTCATCCGGACAATTCCTTTGATATAACCTCTTGTGTTAGAAGTTGATACGATAATGCACCTGTCGAGTACGGGTCGTAGAGACAAATCGGTTTGCCGAAGCTTGGGGCTTCCGCCAGGCGCACGTTGCGCGGGATCGAGGTGTCGAACACCAGGTCCTTGAAGTACCGCTTCACTTCTCCGGCCACTTCCTTGGCGAGATTCGCGCGGAAGTCAGTCATGGTGAGGACGATGCCGCCGACGCGCAACAGCGGGTTGAGCGATTGCTTAATCAGGGTGATGGCGCGCATGAGCGAGTTGAGGCCCTCAAGCGCCAAGTACTCGCATTGGACCGGGATCAGGGTGCTGTCGGCGGCGACCAGCGCGTTCACCGTCAGCAGCCCGAGCGACGGGGGGCAGTCGAACAGGATGAACTCGTAGGAGGACTTCAACGGTTCGCAGATGCGCCGCAGGAGCTGCTCGCGGCCCTCCACAGCGGCCAGGCGGGGCTCGGCGCCCGCGAGGTCGAGGCTGGCCGGCATCAGGTCCAGGCGCTCGATGGAGGTCTTGAGGATCGCTTCTGGTGCGGGCAGGCCGTTCACGAGCACTTCGTACACGTCACGGTCAAGGCCGTTCCGCTGGATGCCGCAGGCGGTCGTGGCGTTGCCTTGGGGGTCCAGGTCGATGAGCAACGTGGAGCGTCCGGCGAGCGCGAGATACGAGCCGACGTTGACCGCCGTCGTCGATTTTCCGACGCCGCCCTTCTGATTGCAGATGGCGATGGCTCTCGCCATCACCTGCGGGTCACCCGCGCATGTTCCACGTGGAACATCCTGCACGTCATTGTACAGAGAATGGCCGCGAACTCAAGCACATTTCCTCACTTCGCCAGCTTATACCAGACGAGCGACGTGACGCTGTTCATCAGCCAATAGAGCACAAGGCCCGACGGGAACTGGTAGAACATGATGCCAAACACGATTGACATGGTCGGGCCCGACATCATCTTCATGGCGGGGTTGCTCTGGCTCTGTCCCGCGCCCCCCTGCGACATGCGGGTTTGAACGTACATCACCAGCGCCATCACGATAGGGAGCGCATTGAACTCATTTCCTATCAAGGGAATAGAAAATGGCAACTGCGCAGCGCGGTCCGGGAGCGAGAGGTCCTTGATCCATAAAAACGACCGCCCCCTGAGCTCAATGAAATGCGAGATGGCCTGAAACATGGCAATAAAGATGGGCATCTGCAGCACCATCGGGAGGCAGCCGCTGAGCGGGCTGATCCGATGCTGCTTATACAGCTCAAACACCGCTTTGTTCGCCTTTGCCGGGTCGCTTTTGTGCTGGGCCATCAGGCGGTCGATCTCCGGCTTGAGCTCCTGCATCTTCTTCATCGATTTGAAGCTCAAGACCGTGAACGGCGCCATGGCGCAGGTCATCGCGACTGAAAACAGGATAATCGCGACCCCGTAGCTTTTGGTGAGCCCCGCAATAAAGCTGAGCACAGCCAGCAGGATGAGCCCAATCTGTCCAAGCGCTCCTATCGGAAAGGCGTCGCTGAGCCCGGCCTTTTGCAGCTCAAAGTAATCTCGGGCCCCGAAGTATGCGCTGGCGACCGTCGTTGGCGCTCCGGCCTGGAGCTGATTAAGCGGGATCCGTATTTCTGCTGCGACCGTACCTTCAGGGGAGGGCAACAGCGTGACCTCTCCAGGCGCCAATCCAGCTTTTATCGATTGACAAAAATACCGCTCACTCAGCGAAAGCAGAGATGTTCCACGTGGAATAATATAGATACTATGGTTACCATGATTTATAGCATAAGTAATATGGTAACTATTTCCATCGGATGACACCAAAAACGTGGCGCTTTGCTCAGAGTGGTCAAGCAGCCGCCAGGTGTGTTGTCCCTGCCCGAATCGGAGATGCAAGAGCTCAAGGTTGCCGCCAATCTGCAGCGGCTGGCGTCCTGTTTCGTCAAGAAACCTCTTGAGCGTGACCTGACGGACGGCCCCGCTCGAGGCTCCGAGCTCCGCCACGAGATCGGACGACCGGATCGTCACGGCGTCCTCCTCTTCCAGCGGAAAGATGGCCGGCTCCGCGGCCCGCATGACAGGTTCAGGGGCGGCTGGGCTCGGACGGGCCTGGCTTGGCGGTTGGGGCTGCGGGCTGAGGGCAGGGTACCAGACGCTGAGCGCCTTGGCGTACCAGGCAAGGAGCGCGGCGGAGAGGAGGGCAGCAAGCAGAACGCGCTTTTCCATCACCCCACCGGATCGAATCCGCCTCTGGCAAGCGGATGACAGCGAAGCACCCTGCGCGCCGCGCGCCATCCTCCGCGGAGCGCCCCGTGTCGCCTGACCGCCTCCAGGGCGTATGCCGAACAGGTCGGCAAGAACCGGCACGAATGTAACATTATGTGTGAGAGTGGATTGCGGTAGAATTCGATGGCAAGCAGCGCGCCCCGGCTTACAAGATCGCGCCGATCCGTGTGCATAAGGTGAAGAGCTCGCGCTCCAGGGAGGAGGTGCTGGTGGGGACTCGCGTCGGGTGAATGACGACCACGAGATCCAGCCCGTTCCGAAATCGAAACCTGTCCGTCGACAGAATCGCTCGAAGCTGCCGCTTCAGCCGATTGCGCCTCGCCGCCCCCTTCAGCCCGCGGCGCGTGCGCAGCCCCACGCGGACGCCGCCTCCCTCGTGGGGCAACACCCCGACCGACAGCGACGGGCCCCTGGCCCAGCGCCCCGCCCGATAGACCGCGGCGAAGATCTCGGTCCGTGTTAGGCTGGGATGAGTTGCCAGCGCCCTTTCCGTCGACGGCGGCTGAGCGTCCTGCGCCCTCCCAGCGACCGCATGCGCTGGAGGAATCCGTGCGTCCGGACCCGTTTGCGGTTGGACTTGTTCGTGAGGTGTTTCTTCATCGCGGTCGCCATTATACGGACGCCCGGCGACGCAATCAAGGAGAAATCGCTTGAGGCGAAGGGACGGGCTTGCTATAATGCCTCCCGGCTAACGCGACCTGCCTGTGTAAAACGTGTGGAAACTGTGCAAAACTCCCCCTCCTTTGATTGGGCCCTTGCCCGAGAATCCCTGAAGGGCCGGCTGGGGTCTGAGGCGGTCAATCGGTGGCTTGACCCGCTGTCCGTTTCGTCCGTGAACGAGCGGACGGTCGTGTTAGAGGCCCCGAACCAGTTCTTCCGGGACTGGGTCGCCGCGCACTACGCGGAGGCGCTGCAGCCGTTCGCGGGAGGCCGCGAGCTCCAGATCGTCGTGACCGCGGTTCCTGGCGGAGCGCCCGTGTCCCAGGCCGTCCCAGCGGCGCCGCGCTCGCCCAGCGACCGCGGCCCGGAGGGGATCGAGCCGCCGCAGGACCACGGACTCAACTCGAAGTTCACGTTCGACCGGTTCGTGGTCGGCCCCAGCAATCGCTTCGCGCACGCGGCGTCGCTCGCCGTCGCGGAGTCGCCGGCCAAGGCGTACAACCCGCTCTTCATCTACGGCGGGGTGGGCCTGGGGAAGACCCACCTCATGCAGGCCATCGGCCAGGCCATCCGGCAGCGCGGGCCGTCCCGCCGCATCGTGTACCTCTCCAGCGAACGGTTCACCAACGAGCTCATCGCGGCGATCCAAACCAAGACGACGACGCGGTTCCGCGCCCGCTATCGGACCGTCGACGTCCTCCTCGTGGACGACGTCCACTTCATCGCGGAGAAAGAGGCCACGCAGGAGGAGTTTTTCCACACCTTCAACACCCTCTACGACGCCCACAAGCAGATCGTCATGTCCAGCGACCGATCCCCCAAGGATATCGCCGGGTTGGAGGAGCGTCTGGTCTCGCGGTTTGAGTGGGGGCTCGTCACGGACATCCAGCCGCCGGACCTCGAGACGCGGATCGCCATTCTGCGCAAGAAGGCGGCGGAGGCGGGGATCGACGTCCCCGACGAGGTCACGGGGTTCATCGCCCAGCAGATCACCTCCAACATTCGAGAGCTTGAGGGGGCCCTGATCCGGGTCACAGCGTACTGCCACCTCTTCAACGAACCGCTCTCACTGGTGGTCGCTCGGGAGGTGCTCAGGGAGATGGTGCGGGAGGTGAGCTCGCGCATCACGCTGGAGGACATCCAGCGAACGGTCGCCGAGTACTTCCAGGTGGAGGTCGCGGAGATCCGGGGGGCCCGTCGGCAGCGCTCCATCTTGTTCCCGAGACAGGTCGCGATGTTCCTCTGCCGTCGGCTGACCGAGGCCTCGTTGCCGGAGATCGGCCGGGCATTTGGAGGGCGGGACCACACCACGGTGCTGCATGCGGTGGAGAGGATTGAGCAGGTCATGGCACAGGATCTGCACAAGAAACAAACCGTTGACCACCTCAATCAGGCGGTCCGCGCCGCCTCTCACCAGAGCCCTTGACGCCCTGGGTATGCACAGCGTCCACAGGACCGGGTACTACCACGGGTTTTTAACCAGATAGCACAGTAGAGGAACTCTCGTGCGGTGTTGACAACGAAAGGATTGCCATGCGCATGACCATCCCGCAACCGCAACTGCTGAAAACACTCCAAACCGTTGAGCGGGCCGTCAACGACCGCAGCACCCTCCCCATCCTAGCGAACATCCTCCTGGAAACCACCGAGCAGGAGCTGGTTCTCACCGCGACGGACCTCGATGTCGGCATCCGGTGCCGCTTTCCTCTTGCGCCGCCGGTCGAGCAGGGAGCGGTCACGTTGCCGGCGCGCAAGCTCACGACGGTTGTGCGGGAGCTTCCAGGCGAGCCGGTCGTGCTTGAGGCCAAGAAAAACCACACCGCGACGCTCCAGTGCGGCGCAAGCCACTTTCGCATCCCCGGCCTGCCCGCCGAGGACTTCCCCACGCTTCCCCCACCCCAACAAGAGGAGGGCCTCTCCGTCTCCCAGGCGGCGCTGAAAACCATGATCGACCAGACCGCGCACGCCATGTCCATGGAGGAAACGCGCTTCATCCTCAACGGCGCGTTGCTGACCGCGCAGAAAGGCGACCTCATCATGGTGGCGACCGATGGACGGCGCCTGGCGGTTGCCCGCGCGCCGGTGGACCGAGCAGCGAAGGGCGCGTTCCAGGCGGTGATTCCGTCAAAGACGGTGCGGGAGCTGGGACGCCTCCTGCAAGGCGACGACGTCGACGAGGTGGTGATCGCCCCCCTGAAGGAGAACCAGGTGACGTTCCAATTTGGGCCGGTCACGGTGATCTCCCGGCTCATTGAAGGGCAGTTCCCGCCCTATGAAAAGGTGATCCCGCCCCCCTCGAAAACAACCTTCTCGAGCAGCCGCCAAGCGCTCATCGACGCGGTCCGCCGCGCCAGCCTTATGACGACGGCGACGTCCCAGGCGGTGCTCTTCGAGCTCGGGCCGTCCCGGCTGGTCGTCTCGAAGGAATCGCCGGAGCTTGGGAGCGCCCGCGAGGAGCTGCCGGTGACCTATGACGGCGAGCCGGTGACGATCGCCTTCAACCCGGAGTTTTGGCTGGACGCCCTGAAGACGATGGAGACCGAGGAGGTTACCATCGAGGTGTCGGGTCCGGACCGGCCGGCGGTCATCCGGCAGCCGGCCTTCACGTACCTCGTGTTGCCCATGAAGGTGGCCTGAGCCGGGACCGCCGGATGCCCAGGCCGCAGCACGTCGGCCCCGTCATCCGCGACGTGCTCCGGCTGGCGAGAGCGCAGCACGGCGCGCTGGCCGCGATTCAGCGGGACTGGGGCCGGCTCGTGGGCAAGGCCCTGGCGGCGCACACCCGGCCGGTGAGCCTGCGCAGCGGACGGCTCACGGTGCATGCGGAGCGGCCCGGCGACAGCTTCGCGCTGAGCTACCAACGCCCGCAGCTGCTGGAACGGTTGCGGGCCGCCGCGGCCGGCCGCGTGGAGGAGATCATTGTCAGGGCAGGCGAGGTGCGGAGGGGGCGCGGTGCCGTACCTCATTGACCGGCAGCGGGCGCTGTTCACCGGCGACGTCGTGGCGATCCTCGCGGTGCGGCAGCGGCGGGGCCGGAGCCGGGTGATCCTCAAGGACAACAGCCTCTACCAGACGCTGACGAGGCCCAAGACGCTGGCGCGGCGTCTCCGCGCGGGTCTCTCGGCTATCGAACGGGCCGGCGCGGGCCGGCCGCGCGGACGAGCGAACGGATAAGGAGCTCCATGGCCAAGGCACGAGCACACCGGAAACCCTCGCGGGCCCCTGAGCCGGCCGGGGCGTATGACGCCAGCAGCATCCAGGTTCTGGAGGGGCTGGAGGCGGTGCGGCGGCGCCCCGCGATGTACATCGGGGACACCGCCTCCCGCGGGCTGCACCACCTCGTCGAAGAAGTCGTCGACAATTCGGTCGACGAGAGCATGGCGGGGTTCTGCAAGCGCATCGAGGTCGTCATCCATCGGGACAACTCGGTGACGGTGATCGACGACGGGCGCGGCATCCCGGTGGACATGCACAAGACGGAGAAGCGGCCGGCGCTGGAGGTCGTGCTGACGAAGTTGCACGCCGGCGGCAAGTTCGACAGCCGCACGTACAAGGTGGCGGGCGGGCTGCACGGCGTCGGGGTGTCCGTCGTGAACGGGCTCTCGGAGTGGCTGGAGGCCGAGGTGCGCCGCGACGGAAAGGTGTACCGCCAGCGCTACGCGCGCGGCAAGCCGGCCTCCACGCTCACCGTCATCGGCAAGGCCACCGGCACGGGCACGCGGATTGCCTTCAAGGCGGACAAGGAGATCTTCACATCCGGCATCGCGTACAGCTACGAGACGGTCGCCAACCGGATGCGGGAGATCGCCTTCCTGAACAAGGGGCTGACCGTGGCGCTGAAGGACGAGCGCACCGACAAGACCGCGACGTTCCAGTTCACCGGCGGGATCAAGGAGTTCGTGGAGCATCTCAACAAGGGCAAGAACCCGCTGCACAGCGTCATCGCGTTCGAGGACACGCGCGAGCACGTCACGGTGGAGATCGCGATGCAGTACAACGACGCCTTCGCCGAGCACCTGTTCTCCTTCGCGAACAACATCAACACCGTCGACGGGGGCACCCACCGCTCCGGCTTCAAGGCGGCGCTGACCCGCACGGTCAACCAGTACTGCAAGGGCAAGAACCTGTTCAAGGGCGACAGCCTGACCATTGAGGGGGAGGACGCCCGGGCGGGGCTGACCGCCGTCGT
>JACPXS010000053.1 GCA_016196415.1 Candidatus Omnitrophota bacterium | reverse complement strand
TGTCCTCATGGCGCGGCCCTCGTCGATTCCCCCTCACGAGTTTGAACGGCAGCTCTTCCTCATTCGTCGCCAGATCGAAAAGGCCTGGGAGCGCGAGCGGGTGAGCGACTGCTACATCCCGTCGTTTTCTTCTCGGACCATTGTGTACAAAGGCCTGCTGGTCGCTCCGCAACTCGCGCTCTTCTACCGGGATTTGTCTGATCCGGAGTACGCTTCGGCGATCGCGGTGTTCCATCAGCGTTACTCGACGAATACCTTCCCGAACTGGTTCCTCGCCCAACCCTTCCGCTTCCTCGGGCACAACGGGGAGATCAACACGCTGCCGGGCAATCGCAACTGGATGGCGGCCCGGGAGCCTGAGCTGTCCTGCAAGCGGTGGGGCAAGGTGCTGCAGGAGTTGTTGCCGATCATCCAACCCGGCGGCTCCGACTCGATGAGTCTCGATAACGTCTTGGAGCTCTTGGTGATGTCGGGACGGGACATTCTCCATGCCATGATGATGCTGGTGCCCGATGCCTGGCAGGGGATGGCCGAGCTGGATCCCGGCATCAAGGCGTTCTACCAGTACCACGCGATGCTCATCGAACCCTGGGATGGACCGGCCGCGTTGGCGTTCACCGACGGGGTGATTGTCGGCGCGACGCTGGATCGCAACGGCTTGCGGCCGGCGCGCTACTGGGTCACGAAGGATCGCACCGTCATCATGGCCTCGGAAGTCGGGGTGGTCGAGATCGATCCCTCGCGCATCGTCGAGAAGGGCCGGCTGGGGCCCGGGCAGCTCGTGGCGGTCGATACGAAACGCCAGCGGCTGCTGCGCAACGACGAGATCAAACACGAATACGCGAAGGCCCACCCGTACGCCGAGTGGGTGAAGCGGAGCCTCGTGCCGCTCACGGAGATCCTCAACGGCAACATTGCGGATGAGGTCCTCGTCGAATCCCAGTCCCTGATCCGGCGCCAGATCGCGTACGGTTACACCGACGAAGAGCTCTCCATGATTCTCGAGCCGATGGCGAAGACCGGGAAGGAGCCGATCTTTTCGATGGGCGATGATGCGCCGCTGGCGGTCCTCTCCGAGCGCCCGCGGCCGTTGTTCGCCTACTTCAAGCAGCTCTTCGCCCAGGTCACCAACCCACCGATTGATCCCATCCGCGAGGAGCTGGTGATGTCGCTCAACACCGTGCTGGGTCAGCGTCCCAACCTGCTTGAGGGCGGTCCCGCGCCGAAGCGGCTGGTGTTCGCGACCAGCCCGCTGTTGCTGCCGCAGGCGTTTGCGGCCATCCGCTCCTTGCATCAGCGCGACCTCAAGGCGGTGACCCTGCAGGCGCTCTTCGAAGCCGCCCAAGGCCCGAGCGCCTTGCGGCCTGCCGTGAAGCGGCTCTGCGAGCAGGCGGTCGAGGCGGTTGATCGCGGCGCGTCCATCCTGATCCTCAGCGATCACGGCGTGAGCGAGCGGCTGGCTCCGGTCCCATCCCTGCTGGCGACCGCCGCCGTCCACCACCATCTGATCCGCACCGGACGCCGGATGAAGGGGTCGCTCGTGGTCGAAACGGGCGAGGCGCACGACGTGCATCAGATCGCCTGCCTCATCGGCTATGGCGCCTCAGCGGTCTATCCCTATCTCGCCTACCAAACCATCAAGGCGATGGAAGTCGCCGATCGGCTGGACGGCCAGACGTTCGACCAGGCGCTGACTCACTTCAAGCAAGCGATCGACCAGGGCGTCCTGAAGATCATGTCGAAGATGGGCATCTCGACCGTGGGCAGCTACCGCGGCGCGCAAATTTTCGAAGCCCTTGGGATTGGCAACGAGCTGATTGAGGCATGCTTCCCCGGCACCCCCTCACGCATCGGCGGCATCACGTACGAGCACATCGCGAAGGATGTGCTGGCCTGGCACCACAACGCGTTCCAGACCCAGGGACCGCTGCATCTGGACGCCGGCGGGTTCTACAAGTACCGGCGCGACGGCGAGTACCACGCGTTCAATCCCGAGATGGTGCGCCATCTGCAGCAGTCGATCAAGCTCGGCGACTACGACTCGTACAAGAAGTTTTCGGCCTCGGTGAACACCCGGCCGCCGACGGCGCTTCGGGATTTGCTGGACATCACGCCGCTCGGCCCGCCGCTGCCCGTTGACGAGGTGGAGCCGATTGAAGCGATGACCCGGCGGTTCGCGACGGCGAGCATCTCGTACGGGGCGCTGTCGCGGGAAGCCCACGAGACGCTGGCGATTGCCATGAATCGCCTCGGCGGCAAATCCGGCTCAGGGGAAGGCGGGGAGGATCCGGATCGGTACCATCCCGCCGATCCGGCGAGAAATCGCAACTCCGCCATCAAACAAGTGGCGTCAGGTCGGTTTGGGGTGACGCCTGAGTATCTGATGTCGGCGAAGGAGCTTGAGATCAAGATGGCGCAGGGCTCCAAGCCCGGCGAGGGCGGGCAGCTTCCCGGTCACAAAGTCTCCGAAGACATCGCGCGGGTGCGCCACACGATTCCAGGGATTTCCTTGATCTCGCCCCCGCCGCACCATGACATCTATTCCATCGAGGATCTCAAGCAGTTGATCTACGATTTGAAAACGATCAACCCCTCCGCCCGGGTCAATGTGAAGCTGGTGGCCGAGGCGGGGGTCGGGACGATCGCGGCCGGCGTGGCGAAGGCTCACGCCGATACGGTGCTCATCTCCGGCCATGACGGCGGCACTGGGGCCAGCCCCCTCAGCTCGATCAAAAACGCCGGCCTGCCGTGGGAGTTGGGGTTGGCGGAGACCCAACAGACGCTGCGGCTCAACGGCTTGCGCGAGAAGATCGTCGTCCGCGCCGACGGGGGCATGAAGACCGGGCGCGATGTGGTGTTGGCGGCGGTGTTTGGAGCGGAGGAGTACGGATTTGGCACGGCGGCGGTGGTGGCGACGGGCTGCGTGATGACGCGCAAATGCCATCTCAACACCTGTCCCGTGGGGGTCGCCACGCAGGATCCGAAGCTGCGCGCGCTCTTCTCCGGCACCCCGGAGATGGTCGTGAACTACTTCTGCTTCGTGGCGCAGGAAATGCGCGAGTGGCTGGCGTCGCTTGGCGCGCGACGGCTTGATGAGCTCATCGGGCGGACCGACTTGCTGACCCGTCGGCGGCTTCCGCTGCATGAGAAGGCCTCGACCGTGAACCTGGATGCGCTCATGACGTCGGTCGATGCCGGGCCGCGGTTCCACACCGTGGCGCGCAACGATTTCGTGCATGAAGAGCCGTTGGACAACGAGATCCTCCAGGAGGCCGCGGCGGCGCTCAACGGTCAGGGCAAGGTGGCGCTCACCTATTCGATTCGCAATATCCACCGCGCCGTCGGCGCCCGGCTGGCCGGGGAGATCGCCAAGCGGTATAGGGATCCAGGGCTGCCCACGGCGACGATCGACATCACCTTCCGCGGCGTGGCGGGCCAGAGCTTCGGCGCGTTTTGCATCAATGGCGTGCGCCTGACGCTCATCGGAGAAGCCAACGATTACGTCGGCAAGGGGATGGCCGGGGGCGAGCTGATCATCCGGCCGCCGGATGAGTCGCCGTTTGCGTGGCATCAAAACGCGATCATCGGCAACACCTGCTTGTACGGCGCAACCGGCGGGGTGCTCTATGCCGCCGGGCGGGCCGGGGAGCGCTTCGGGGTGCGCAACTCCGGGGCGTTAGCGGTCATCGAGGGGCTTGGCGACCACGGCTGCGAGTACATGACCGGCGGCATCGTGTTGATCCTGGGCCAAACGGGCCGCAACTTCGGCGCGGGCATGACCGGCGGCCGCGCGTACGTGCTCGATCAAGAGCGGGTCTTCGAGAAGCGCGTGAATTTGGAGCTAGTGCAGTTGGAACGGCTCGAGGGGACCGAGGACATCGCGAACGTCCGCACGCTTCTTGAGCGGTATTTCGTGGCGACCCAGAGCAATCTTGCCTTAGAAATCCTCGCCAATTGGGATGACTACCAGGAGCTGTTCTGGATGGTCGTCCCGCGCGGGGCGGGCGCGAAGCTCGAACAGGCCGTCAGCGCGAAGGAAGGCTGAGCGCCTCTCGGCGTTGAGAGTCAAAAGCCCGTTAGCCGAATTAGTATGCCTGCCCAGCTGCCGTCCTTGAGAGCCTTCCTCTGGTTTGAGGCGACTGCCTTGTCTTTTACTGCGCGGATTACGGTCACGTCATACTGATGACCCCAACTCCCGAACGGGTGCTTGTTGCGCTGCGATCGGTGCAAGATCCCGATCTTCGACGTGATATTGTGTCGCTTGGGTTCGTGAAGGGACTCAAGATTGCGGGCGGCGATGTGTCGTTCACCATCGAGCTCACGACCCCGGCCTGCCCGGTGCGCGACCTGATGAAGGACCAGGCGCGGGCGGCGGTGGCAGCCCTCCCCGGTGTGACGCAGGTGGACATCAGTATGACCTCGCAGGTCCGGCCCTCCCTCATGGCGTCGAGCGGCGGCGCGCTCATCCCCACGATCAAAAACGTGATTCTAATCGCCAGCGGCAAGGGTGGGGTCGGCAAGTCGACGGTCAGCGCCAATCTGGCCCTTGCGCTGGCGAGGACGGGGGCGCGCGTCGGGCTGATGGACGCGGACGTGTACGGCCCGACCATCCCGACGATCCTCGGCGTGAGCGCGCAACCGGAGGTGGCCCTCCCACCTGCCGGAACGCCTACGGCGTCGCCGCAGCGCGGCGGGTCGCCTTCGGCGACCCCGGCAGGTGGGGGGGTGGATGAGCGCAACCGCATTACGCCCCTTGCGCAACACGGACTGAAGGTGATCTCGATGGGCTTCTTCATGAAGCCGGAGGAGGCGGTGATCTGGCGCGGCCCGATGCTGCACAAAACCGTCCAGCAATTCCTCGGCGGTGTGCTCTGGGGCGAGCTGGATTATTTACTTGTCGATCTTCCGCCGGGCACAGGAGACGTGCAGCTTTCGCTCTGCCAGTCGATCCCGATCACGGGCGCGGTCATCATCTCGACGCCGCAGGATGTCGCGCTCAACGTCGCGCAGAAGGCGATCGCGATGTTCAAGAAGCTCAACGCGCCGATCCTCGGCCTCATCGAGAACATGAGCGCCTATGTCTGCCCGCACTGCGGCAAGCGGGATGACGTCTTCGGTAGCGGCGGCGTCCGCAAGATCGCGGAGCGCATGCAGATTCCTTTTCTGGGTGAGATTCCGCTCGCGACGACGATTCGCGTCGCGTCCGATGCCGGTCAACCACTTGTGGTGACTGAGCCGAACTCGCCTGTCGCGAAAGCGTTCGTCAAAGCCGCGGAGAATCTCGCCGCTCAAATCAGCATCCGCGCGATGCAGGGCGAGCTCAGCCCACAGGTGAAAGTGACGTTTTAGACATCTGTCGCGGCGGAACGTCAGGACAAGGGCGATGCAGTAGTGAAAGCAAGATTGACAACAGTGTTGTCAATCTTTTCCGTGGCGATGACGGCCGAAACGCAGATGTCCGTACCCGTCGAGATTGGTCGGGCAAACGAATACGACGTCAAGATCGAATGGCAGGACGGGCACGTGAGCGTCTACCCGGCGCGGGAGTTGCGCCTGGCGTGTCCGTGCGCCGGCTGCATCGATGAGATGACGGGCCAAATGCGCGTGATCGCTTCGAGCGTTCCTCAGGACGTCCGCCCGCTCAACATCGACCTCATCGGCCGCTATGCGATCAACATCACCTGGAGCGACGGGCATAATACCGGCATCTATGCATTTGATCGGCTGAGGAAGATGTGTCCATGCTGCCAGAAGACAGTAGGCAGAAGGCTGTAGGCAGAGTGCGGTGACGAACAGCCGGGCAAGGATTGAGCGGCCTGGCTTGGGAGATTAGCATGGCGAAGACGCCGGGGAAGAAGGAACGGTACGAGGTCCTGTTTGAGGAGATCAGCTCAGGTGCAGCTGGTATTGGAAGGACACTCAACGCTGCGTCAAGAGATTCAAGACTTGCGGAAGGATATCGGAGGGATGAGACAGGAATTGGGATTTGTCGAGAAGGCGGTCACTGAAACCAACCGAGGCCTCGAGAAATTGGTGAACCGCTTCGACCTTCACGAACGGGCTCACGCAAATTAAAAGGAAGCTCAAATGGTAAAAATCAGAACAGCAAAACGTAAGAGGCTGAATCCCACAGCAATTTTTGATGAGGTTCAGGCCCAACCGCCGCTCATGCGGCCGCAGGCGGCACGCGCCTACCAAGGCATGGAAGGCGACTGGTCTCTAACCTTCGCCAACGCTCAAGAGGGGCGTTCCGGTGAGGCGCATCTGTATTTCAACTTTGAGCCTCATGGCATGAAACTGATTCGCGGCAACGTCCCGCTGCGCAAGTACCCTCAATTGAGACAGCTTCAGGTTGGCGCGCCCGTTCGCGTTCACGGCAGAATCCAGAAGGTTGACACCTTCTTTATCAACCTGGAGATCCGAGACCTGGTGTTTGCTAAGACAGCAGAGGTGCCCCAGTCAGGAACGCTTCTAACGTTTAAGGGTAGCAGTGGCGTATAGGAAAGATGAAAGAAGGGCCGTCCAGATTTTCCATGTCTCTAAAAAGAGTTAGCGTTTTGAGATCCAGGAAGTTCGTTGTTCGAATCACCCTACGGGGTATTCGCGGTCCGGAGCAGTTCGATGTCTTCAAACTAATTTTGAAGCCGGATCATTGCATGGTGGTCTTTCCATACTTCCCAAGACTGCCTGGATTAGTTGCGAGATGCGCTCTCTCTCAGGGGGTCCTTTCAGCCCCCCTCTCTCTGCTACAAAATGGCAGGATCACCTCACATCTCGTTAAATATTCACATCACGAAGATGGAGGTGTGTATTTTTCTCAAACCAATCGTGTTCACGCATTTGGTTTTTCGAAGGCTCGGCCACTTTCAGGTTACTGTGGGCACTTGTGCACGGTGCAAATCCGAAATGTATCAGCTTTTCAACCTAGTAAGAGAATCCGAAAGTCTGAAGACGCTATCGCATTTGACTTTAATCAAGGCGAGGCAAGAGGCCTGAAGTTCCTTGTATATCAGTGTACGCCCGAGGAATTGGCCGGTAGATTTCAGGGGCACATGGTGGGACCATTTGTGCAAGCACAGACACCAGATGGGAAGCAAAGGAGAGCATATCTCGTTTCTTATCCTGAGGTCACTACACTTCTACAAAGAGTCTACATGGTGAGTTGCGAGAGTTTGGTCAATCAACAGACAATGTCCGAGCAGGCCCATCTAAGTTTTATCGGAGGGTTTCACAGAACCGGGAATGTGGAAGCATCAGATCCTGAAGTAAAGTTTCTGGCAATGAGCTTTCCGGTCAATAACGGGAGCGAATTGCAATCTCGAGTCGGGTCGATTGATCTCGTAGAGGCAAGTGATGGCACTTCAACGAATTAATCTCGACTACTCCGTAGGGACGCCGCTGCTGCTTGAAGTAAAGCAGGCGATGGCGGCTGCCCTGGACGAGTGCGGCAATCCTTCGTCGATCCACCACGCGGGGCAGCGGGCCAAGGAGCTGCTCGAGCAGGCGCGCCGGCAGGTCGCAGGACTCCTGCATGTTACACCTGAAGAAATCTACTTCACCTCCTGCGGCACCGAGTCCAACAACTGGGTCATCCGCGGGCTCCTCGCGGCCAACAAGCGCAAAGGCAACGGCCTTATCATCTCAGCCATCGAGCATCCGTCGATTTCGCTTGTGGCGCGCCGGCTTGAGCTGGATGGCGCGGCTAAGGTGACGATCCTGCCGGTTGATCGGGAAGGGCTGGTGTCACCGCAGGACCTGAAGAGGGCTCTGACGCCGGAGACTGTCCTGGTGTCCGTGATGCTGGCCAACGGCGAGATCGGGACGATTGAGCCGATCCAGGAGCTGGCGGCGGTGGCGCATGAGCACGGGGCGCTCCTCCACGCCGATGCGATTGCGGCGATCGGGCATCTCGCCGTGGATGTGAAGGCGCTTGGCGTCGATGCGCTCAGCGCGGCGGCGAATCAATGTTACGGGCCGCAAGGCGCTGCGGCGTGCTGGGTCCGTGACGGGGTGCGCATCCTTCCACTCCTCGAAGGGGGAGGCCAAGAGCACGGCGGGCGCTCCGGCACGGAGGGGGTTTGCGCGATCGTCGGCATGGGACTCGCCGCGGAGATCACGAGGCAGCGGCTTGAGCCGCGCATCGCGCACGCCAGCCAGTTGCGGGACCGATTGCGTGACGGATTGAGCGCACGCCTTGAAGGGCTTCGTCTGAATGGATCCTGGTCCTCGCGACTGCCGCACAACCTGCATGTCTGCATCGACGGGGTGGCCGGCGAGTCGCTGGTGCTGGGCCTGGACCACGCCGGCATCGCCGCGGGACTCGGCTCAGCCTGCAACTCCAAGGCGATGCGGCCGTCGCCTGTCCTCAAGGCGATGGGGCTCACCGACGAGCAGGCCCAGGGGGCGCTCGTATTGAGTGTCGGCGAGCCGACCACCGAAGCTGAGATCGATCGTGCCCTTGAGATCATTCCGGCGGTGGTGGAGCGACTGCGGAAGGTGACCGCATTAACGTCGCGGGCCTGAAGAGACCAATGACCAAATCCCAACTCCCAAAT
>JACPXS010000036.1 GCA_016196415.1 Candidatus Omnitrophota bacterium | reverse complement strand
GAAGGCGAGGATGGCGAGGATCACAAACACATCTAGCGTCACCATCGACGTGGTGATCCACAGATTGGCGTCGTGCACGTCAAGCCATGAGGCGAGCGCCGCGATGCGCACAAACGGCAGGAGGCTGGCCACAACGACCGTCAGGATCATGATCCGCCCGAACTCGCCGAATGACCATGGCGGGACCCCGCGCGAGGAAAAGTGCCAGATGGTGCGGAGCCGACCGGTCGCAAGCGCCCAGCCGAAGCCGATCAATCCGACGACCGCCAGCCCTCCCATGCCGATCGTTACGAGGGACAAGGCAAGCGCCAGATGGGGTTTTTGGACCATGGCGCGCTGGAACACCGCCGTTTCTTGTGCGGTCGGCCACCACTCAAGCGATTCGGTCTGAGCCGCCTCAGAAACCGGTTCCGCTTGGAACACCCGCCTGGGTGTGAACGTGATCGTGCGGGCATAGAGGATCGCCATCAACAGCCCCAACGCCACGTAGAGCAGCCGTCCCCGCAATAGGCGTCGGACCAGGGGAATGCGGAATGCGGAATGGAACGTCAAGGGAGCTGTCTCGTCAGACGCATACGAATCACCGGGATGTGCTGGATTCAAGTCGAGGGAACAACACCGGATGCGCCCCGATGGTCGATCCCGCGCCGATCCCGCGCCATTGGCCGGCGTCTTGAAGACGACGGGGCTGCTGGCCCAAGCCGAGCTGCTGCCACATCGCTTCCGCGACAGCCGGCATGAACGGCTCAAGCACGATGCTGACGATGCGAAGGACCTCGGCGACCACATGGAGCGTCATCTCTAACCGGGGCCGGTCTTCAGGGTGTTTGGCCAACTGCCAAGGCGCCACGTGCTCAATGTATCGGTTGGCGCACGTCACGACGCCCATGATGGCTTCAAGGGCTGCGGAGAATTCCAAACGGCTCATCGCCTGATCGACCGTCGCCGCGAGGGCGATCGCGGCCTGCTGAAGCGGCTCATCCTCGACCGCGCAGCCGACGGGACCCAGTGATGGGACGGCCCCGCGGCAGTACCGCTCAATCATGGAGCAGGCCCGGTTCACGAGGTTGCCCAGATCATTCGCCAGATCGGCATTGAGCCGGGTGACCAGCGCCTCTTCGGAGAAGCTCCCGTCTTGCCCGAAGGGGATTTCCCGCAAGAGAAAGTAGCGATAGCTATCCGCCGCATACGGCTGGCCCTTCAGCACCTGCGCGATGACCACCGAGGGGTCCACGATGTTCCCCAGCGATTTCGACATTTTCTGCTCGCCGATCTTCCACCAGCCGTGCGCCACGATCGCCTTCGGCATCTGCGCATCGGAGAACCCCAGCGCGTGCAGGATGATCGGCCAGTAGACGGCGTGATGGCGCAAAATGTCCTTGCCGATGAAGTGGACGTCGGCGGGCCACAGCCGGGCAAAGCGCGCGGGATCGGCGAGATACCCGGGCACGGTGATGTAGTTGAGCAGCGCGTCGAACCAGACGTAGGTGACGTGCTCGTGACTAAACGGCACGGGGATGCCCCAGTTGACGCGCCGCCGCGGGCGCGTGATGCACAGCGACTCGGGCAACGGCTGTTCCAGCAGACTGACGAGCTCGTTGTACCGGCTCGCTGGCTGGACAAAAGTGGGATGCGCCTTCACAAACGCCTTCAACCACGGCTGCGCCGCGCGCAACGGCAGATGCCAGCCGTCCTCGGTCACCGCCTCGAGCGGACGTTGGCAGGCGGGACACGTGGGGCGTTGGCCGGTGCGGACCAATTGGGCCAGCTCCGCGTCGGTCCAAAATGTCTCATCCGGCGTGCAGTACCAGCCTTGATAGGTCGCGCGGGTCAGCTTGTGCTCGTCATAGAGCCGCGCGAGGATGGCCTGGACCGCGGCGGTGTGCCGAGCTTGCGTCGTGCGAATAAAATCGTCATACGCGATGTGCAGCAGCTTCCACAGCGCCACGAAGCGCTCCACGACCTGATCGACAAAGACCTGCGGGGCTTGGCCTGACGCGGCAGCCGCCTGCTCGATTTTCTGGCCATGCTCGTCGGTGCCCGTCAGCAAGAACACCTCCCGCCCCTTCACGCGGTAGTAGCGCGCCAGGCAGTCGGCCGCGATGGTGGTGTAGGAATGGCCGATGTGCGGCGCCGCATTCACGTAGTAGAGCGGCGTGGTCAAATAGACAATTTTAGACATCATGCTCGGTGGAGGGTCGAGGGTGCAGGGGTCTAACTGCATCACTGGTCCACCCCTCCACCCTTCAGAAGTTCCAGCCATTTCTCTCGTGCCAGCGCGGCCACCAACCTCGGGCTGACAAACTGCTCCAGCGAATCGCGGAGCGCCACCAACTCAAGCGCCGTCTCGATACACCGGTCCCGATCGAACGCGCGGGCCTGGCGGCGGAGTCGCTCGGCGTGCTCCGCGTACACCAAATGCGCCGGATCCGCATCCACCACCGCGAGATCCCGCAGCCATTGCATGAGATCGTCCAAGAACTCGGCGACCTCCTCGCGCGTCTCAGGCAGCGGATGGGCGGCCCATGCCGAAGGCGCGTCGTCTGCCAATTGGGCGGCGATCTGCTGGTGGCGAGTCCATCGCGCGGCCAGCGCGAGCGCGCCGGAGGCGCTGCCGCCGGCGATACGCGCCACCGACTCCGCAACCTGCGGCTCGCAGCCCCGCTCGCCTATCACGATGCGCGCGATGGCATCGGCGGGCAGCGCGTCACACCGAATGAGCTGGCAGCGGGACCGAATCGTCGGCAAGCAATCCGCCACATGCGCGCTCGTCAACAGAAATCGCGTATGGGGGTTCGGCTCCTCCAGGGTTTTCAAGAGCGCGTTGGCGGCTTCTTCAGTCAACCGCTCTGCTCCATCGATGATCACCACCTGAGTGGCGGCGCTGAATGGGTGAAGGGCGATGCGACCAAGCAGTCCCCGGACGTCATCGATCTTGATCTGATCGGAAGCCCCGCCAGGCGCTAGGCCGTGCACATCGGGATGGCTGTTTCGATCAATCTGGCGACAGACCGCACAGGCATCGCAGGGCCTCGGCCCTTGTGCGGTGCAATTGAGCGCCTTGGCCATCTCGCGGGCCAATCGACGCTTGCCCACACCCTCGGGGCCGACGAGGAGGTAGGCGCCGGCCATCCGGCCTGACTCCGCGTGTGCGCGCAGGAGCCGTTTGGCGCTTTCGTGTCCGAGCAGGTCGTCCCAGCCCATTAGCGAGTGGCGAGTGGCGAGTGGCGAGTGGCGAGTGAACAGTGTGTTGCGGTCATCAGCCGCAGCACCGCCCGCTCCACGTCCCGCTGGACCATCTGACTCGGCCGGTCGGCATTGATGACCACGAACCGTTTTGGCTCGCGTTTCGCCAATCGGAGGAAGCCTTGCCGGACTCTCCGATGGAATTCCCTCGTCTTGCGCTCCATCCGGTCGCGTGAGCGGCCCAGCCGCGCGAAGCCACGCGCCGTCGGCAGATCGAGCAGAATCGTCAGGTCCGGCATGATCCCACCAATGGCCCGCTGCCCCACCCGTTCCAGCCATGTGACGTTCAGCCCCCCGCCGAAGCCTTGATAGGCCACCGTGGAGTCATGGAACCGGTCGCAGACCACCACCCGGTCGCCGACCAGGGCCGGACGGATGCGCTCCTCCACCAGCTGGACCCGGCCCCCGATAAACAGGAGGGCCTCCGCCAGGGGCGAGAGCGCGGCGTGGCTATGCAACAGTACGCGCCGTAGCTGTCGACCTAGCGCGGTCGAGCCCGGATCGCGCACGAACGTCACCCGGCGACCGACTCGCGCGAGCAGCCGCACCAGCGCGCGCGCCTGGCTGGATTTGCCCGAGCCTTCGGGACCCTCGAGGGTAATGAAGCAGCCGCGGCGGGGAGACATCAGACATCAGACCTGAGACATGAGATCCGAGACATCGGACCGCAAGAAGTATGACGCGGTGCGAGGGACGCACTACCCCAGAGGCGTTGTGGGCCGGGCGTCATCGCTTGGGAAGCATGATGGAACCGGTTGACGTGTCTTGGATCGTAAATCCTTTTTCTTGCAACAGCCGTCGTTTCTGATCAGAAGTCTGAAAATCTTTGCGTGCTCTTGCCGCTTTATACTCCTCGAAGAGTACGTTTGCCTCATCGCTGACCTCACCCATCCGAAACGTTACCCCTAATACCGCTCCAAGCTCTTCGACTGCCGCCGCACAAGCATCAATGTGACCTTGCAGCGCGTCGAGATTGGGGTCATCGCCTGGATCGAGGAGTTCTCCGGGATGGGCTTGTTGCCACTGCGACTTCCGTTCTCGCCATGACTCAATCCACCGGTGACCGAGCTCAACAAGCTTATCGAGCACTGCTAAGGCACCCGGAGTATTCAGATCATCGTCCATCACCTGGACAAATCTTTCCCGAAGCCGCGCGACTTGCTCTGGGATGGCCCGGCTTCCAGCAAGAGCTAAGTGGCAGTTTTTGGCTTGCCCCAGGAAGTGCCAGAGCCCGCTAAAGCGCTTCTCTGCCATCTCAACATTGGCCTCAGCATAGTCAATTGGTTTTCGATAATGAGTGCCAAGGAAAAAAACTTTCAGGACATCTGCGTTGCCAGCTTTTCTGAGCGCTTGCTCAATGGTCACAAAATTCCCGAGCGACTTCGACATCTTCTCGCCCTTCACGGTGAGCAGGCCGTTGTGCATCCAATATTTCGCGAACGGCTTGCCCAGTGCGCGCGCCTGGGCGACTTCATTTTCGTGGTGGGGAAAGACAAGATCGACACCCCCACCATGAATATCAAACGCGTCGCCCAGATAGGCTATGCTCATCACGGAACATTCAATATGCCACCCAGGCCGTCCAGGTCCCCAGGGGCTGTTCCACGAAGGCTCATCGGGCTTCGCGGCCTTCCAGAGCGCAAAATCAAGCGGGTCTTCTTTCTGCTCTTCCGGCTCGACTCGCGCTCCAGCCTGTAACTCGTCGAGCGAGCGATTCGACAATGTCCCGTACTCTGCAAACTTGCGCACCGGGAAATAGACGTCCCCTCCGGCTTGATACGCCATGTTCTTCGTCATCAGTTGGCCGATGAAGCCCGTCATGGAGGCGTCGATCTGCTTCGTGGTTTCAACGTTCTGTGAATCGGGGATGACGTGTTCCGTCGCTTTTGGCTCAATGTCAGGGGCGGCAATGCCAAGCCGGCCAAGCGCCTCGTGGTAGCTCTTGAGGTAGCGGTCTGCCACTTCCCGACACTTGGCCTTCAGATCCTCCGCTCCGCGCCCCGCGTCCCACGCCACGAATTCTTGCCTCGCCTTCTCGATAATCTTGTCGTCCACGTCCGTCACGTTCCGGACGAACGTCACATCATAGCCCCTGTGCTTCAGGTAGCGGCGCAGGACGTCGAAGAGGTACGCGCTGCGCGCGTGGCCGATGTGCGGGTCGTCGTAGACCGTCGGGCCGCAGACGTAGATGCCCACCTTCGAGCCTTCGGGGTCGAGCGGCACGAACGCTTCGAGGGTTCGGCTGAGGGTATTGTAGAGGCGCAGGCTCATCGGGGGTCAGACCCCAGGCTCAGAAGTTGGCACGTTTCACGATTGGGGTCTGACCCCATCAGGACTGCGACTTGCGGTGCTCTTTGAGATGCCGTTCGAGCGCATCGATCTCGTGCTGGAGCGTCTCGAGGCGCTCGGCCAGTGGGTCCGGCAGGTGGGTGTGGTCGAGGTTGATACCCTGGAAGTGGCGGTCCTTCGTCCGCGCGATCCGGCCGGGCACGCCGACGACGGTGGAGTATTCGGGCACGTCGCGGACGACGACGGCGTTGGCCCCGATCATCGAGTGGTTGCCGACGGTAATATTGCCCAGCACCTTCGCGCCGGTGCCGATGACGACGTGGTTGCCGATCGTCGGGTGGCGCTTGCCCCGCTCCTTGCCGGTGCCGCCGAGCGTCACGCCCTGGAAGATGGTTACGTTGTCGCCGATGACGGCGGTCTCGCCGATCACCACCCCCATGCCATGGTCGATGAAGAGGCCGCGGCCGATCGCCGCCGAGGGATGGATCTCGATGCCGGTGAGCCACCGCGCCGCCGTCATGAGGAGCCGCGGCAGGATGGGCAGACCCAGCCGGTCGAGCACGTGGGCCACCCGGTAGACGATGAGCGCGTGCAGCCCGGAATAGGTCAGCAGGACTTCGGGGAGATTGCGGGCCGCCGGGTCGCGCTCGAAGCACGCCTTGATCTCCGCGGCGAAGGCGGCGCGGATGAGCAGCGCCAGCCCGAGCAGGACGAGGACGACCGCCAGCCAGTTCATCGCTTGACGCTCGCCTTGACCGACACGCGCTCCGGCTCCACATCCAGCAGCTTGCTAATCGCCTGCGACATCCGCGCCTTGTGGCCGGCCAGCTTCGGCGCATCGGCGACGACGGTCGCGTCCACATTCCCGACTGTCCAGCCCTTGCGCCGCGCCAGCAAGAGCGCGCGCCGCACAAACACCCGGCTGTCCGCGCCGCGCCAGCGCGGATCACTCGGCGGGAACTGCTCCCCCAAATCCGGCGCGCCGACAGCGCCCAGGATGGCGTCCGCCACAGCGTGGAGCAGCACATCCGCATCCGAGTGGCCGGCCAACCCTCTCGCCGAGGGAACCGTCACGCCGCCGAGTTTCAACGGGTGGCGTCCCTTGAACCGATGGACGTCGTATCCACTCCCAACCCGCATCGCGTCACCGAAGGTAAAATTCAAAACGAACAAGGCAACACCACAAGGAAATTTAAAACTGAAATGCTCCCACAAGAAGCGCTCGACTCGCTTTTGACTTTTGAATTGTGGTGTGGCTTTTTTCCTTTTGCCTTTTGACTTGGCGGGGGTCCCAAGAAGCAAGGATCGCTTCCGCCAGCAACAAATCCTCTTTCGTCGTGACTTTGAGATTGGCCGGGTCACCCGCGACCATCGCCACCGGAAACCCCGCGGCCTCGACGAGGGCTGCGTCATCCGGATAGTGCGCTAGTCGGTCTCCGGCCCGGGCGAGCGCTTGCGCGAACCAGTCCCGCCGGAACACCTGGGGGGTTTGCGCGAACCAGAGCTGGTCGCGGTCCAGCGTCAGCCGCACGTGGCGTCGCTCATCCACCGCTTTCACGGTCAGGGCCGCGGGCAATCCGCACGCGACCGCTCCATGGCGTCTTGCCGCACGAACCGATCGCGCGATAAGGGCCTGCGTGGCACACGGCCGCGCCCCGTCATGGACCAATACCCACCGCGCCGCCGGAGGGACCATGGCAACGCCTCGAGCCACCGACTCGGCTCGTGAACCACCCCCAAGGCACGGCGGCAGCGCTTTGGTGATCTTCCACCGGTGAAGCAAGGCCTCCATGCGCGCTCGATCGACGGCGCGGATCGCCAGCACGATCC
This sequence comes from Candidatus Omnitrophota bacterium, assembly GCA_016196415.1. The sequence goes on along the minus strand of JACPXS010000036.1, from coordinate 13,275 downwards.
AGCGGATCGATGGGCTGCGTTGCAACGCCGTCAGCGTATGCGCCAGGAGCGGTCGGCCATTGAGGGGAAGGAACAGCTTGCTGATCGTCCCGCCGATCCGCCTGCCTGATCCCGCCGCTGGAATAATCGCCGCCACATTCATCATCAGCCGCGTCGCTCATACGATGTTGGAGCCATCCGTGTGGAGCCTCACGGGCAGCCCTTCGACTCCGCTCATCCTTCGAGGGCCTCAGGATGAGCCTCCTGAGCCCGTCGAAGGACGCTCAGGGTCCTTCGTCGGTCGAGAGGGTCCCGAGCCGCGTGGAGGGAAGTCCGTGGCACTTCTTGTTTCGCCCGTCCTTCGCGTTCGCTCGGGATCGCTCGGCCAGGATCCCAAGGCCAAAGGCCGAGGGATGGGGCTCCACTAGCGTTTGACGGGCGGCGCGCCTTCGGCTCGCACGAACACCATCCGCCCCGCCGAGGTTTGCAGGACGCTGGTCACCAATCCCCTGATGGTCTGTCCAATGAGCGGGCGCCCGTTTTCAACAACCACCATTGTCCCATCCTCAAGATAGGCGACCGCTTGATGGTGTTCCTTGCCCTCCTTGATGGGCTTCACCTCGAGCGTCTCCCCAGGCAAGACGATCGGCCGAAGCGCTTGAGCCAGCTCGTTCACGTTCAAGACGCTCACCTCTTGGAGCTCCGCGACCTTGTTGAGGTTGTAGTCGTTGGTGATGACCCGGGTCCCCAACATTTGGGCGAGCTTGACCAGTTTGGCATCGGTCTCGGCAATCCCCGGCAGATCTTCCTCGTGGATTCGCACATCAATGGTGGTGAGTTGCCGCAATTGGTTGAGGACTTCCAGGCCTCGCCTCCCCCGGCCTCGTTTGATGGGATCGGCGCTGTCAGCGACCGCCTGGAGTTCCTTCAGGACAAAGCGCGGGACGACCAGCCGGCCCTCGACAAACCGCGTCTTGCACAGATCGAGCAACCGGCCGTCGATGATCGAGCTCGTATCCACCAAGTAGGCCTCTTCTCCGCGATCATGCCGGGAGAGGCGGACGTACGGAATGATGACGCTGAATTCATCACGACCCCGCAGCGCCATCGTCATCCCCAAATAGCAGAACGCCCAGGTGAGCGACACGCGGATAATCGCCACCGTCCCGGGATCAAGGGGGATGAGCGCAATCGCATCCGAAACCAGCTTCGCCATGATCAAACCAAACAGTAGCCCGAAGACCGCGGCCGAGAATCCCCGAACAGACACCCGGCCGATTCGATGGATGACGGCCTCGAGGATCACTAAGAGGGCGCCCGCCCCCGCTCCCAAGAGGGTGCGGAGCCAAAACGGCCAATCGGCTGCCGGGCCGATGACCTGGGAACCCAGCAGCGCGCTAATGACGAGGAACCCGACTCGGACAAATCGGAGGTCCATGATGGTTTCTCCTACGCGCTCGCGGGATTACTCAAGCGCCTGAGCGATCGCCTCTCTGACGTGCCGGACCGGTACGATCTCAATGCCCTCGACAGCGTTCACGCCTCCTCGCGACGCCGCGACAAAACACCGCTGGAACCCCACGCGCTTCGCTTCATGGATCCGTTGTGAGACGTTCGTCACGGGGCGAACTTCCCCGGTGAGCCCGACCTCGCCAATGGCGAAGTCTTTTCGCTGGGTGGGCCGCTCCTTCACGCTCGAGGCAATCGCCACGGCAATCCCCAAATCAGCGGCCGGTTCCAACAACCGCACGCCGCCGAGGGAAGACACAAAGACATCTTGCTGCGTCAGCTGATGGAGTCCCACGCGCCGCTCCAACACCGCCAGCAGCATGGAGAGCCGGTTGAAGTCGACGCCGGTGGTTCGGCGGCGCGGCAGCCCCATCCCACAGGGACTCGTCAGCGCCTGCACCTCGACCAGCAACGGCCGGCTGCCTTCCACGCTGACCGTCACCATGCATCCCGGTACAGCCTCCGCGCGATCGCTCAGGAAAAGCTCCGAGGGGTTGGCGACTTCGACCAACCCTTCGGCGGTCATGTGGAACACCCCGAGCTCATAGGTCGCGCCGAACCGGTTCTTCGTGGAGCGCAAGACGCGAAAGCCACTCGTCGGCTCACCCTCGAAGTAGAGGACGGTGTCGACCAGATGCTCCAAGACCTTTGGCCCAGCGAGAAATCCTTCCTTCGTGACATGCCCGACCAAAAACAGCGCCGCCCTGCGACTGGCCTTCACCAGGCGCACCAGTTCGTGGGCGCACGCGCGCACCTGTCCGATGGAGCCCGGCGCGGAATTCAGCGCATCCATCTCCATCACCTGGATGGAATCAATGATGACCGCCTGAGGCGAGAGCTGCCGAATCATTTCGATGACGGCTTCCAGGCGCGTCTGCGACGCCAAATGGATCGGGGCGGCGCTGAGCCCAAGGCGGGTGGCGCGCAACTTGGTCTGGCGCAGCGACTCCTCGCCGCTGACGTAGAGCACGGTCTGATGCGCCGCCGCTAACGAGCCGGCCACACTCAGCAGTAGGGTTGATTTCCCGATTCCGGGCTCTCCGCCGACCAGCGTGATGGACGCGGGCACGATCCCGCCCCCCAACACCCGATCAAATTCTCCTAAGCCGGTTCGCACCCGTCCTGCGTCTTCCAGCGACACCTCGGAGAGCAGGGTCGGCTTGGCCGATTCCCTCGATGCAGTCGGCGTCGCTGGGCTTCGTTCGATGATCTCTTCGACCAGGGTATTCCAGAGCCCGCAGCCAGGGCAGCGGCCGCCCCATTTAATGGACTGATGGCCGCACTGTTGACAGCAATAAAGGGTTGTCAGTTTCGGCATGCGCGTGGCTGATGCGCTCAGGGGACCGCGGGCAGAACCCCGCAGCCGGGAAGTCGATGCCCCCGAGCATGCCCGGGGAACTCAGTGTGGGCGTCGAGGGGTCGCGGGAGAGGTCAGTCGCAGGATCCGCAACCACCAACCGGCTGGCGCGCTTCCCTCACCGTGGCCCGCTCTCACCCGACTTCTGACGGCTGACATCTGACTTCTGATCCTTCGGTTTCACCAGGAGTTTCCAGGGGTGGGCCCGGAGGTCATCGACGAATGACACCATGCGCTGATAGAGCTCGTCGTCAAACAAGATTTTGCCCAAGCTCCCTTGTCCCGACTCGGTGTACATCATCGCCACATTGAGCCGCTCGCCAAGCGCCTTCCAGTGTCGCGTCGCGTCTCGGGCCTCCTGCACCGCCTCCTTGAGGTAAATGCGCGCCTCCGGATCCCCGACGAGGCTATTGAGGCCTTGGAGGGTTTGCTTAAACTCATTGAGGACTTCGTTGGAGCGTTCGATGATGCGTTCGGTGGAGACCGGCGGCTTGCCGACGAGCTGCCCGTCCGGTTCCAACATGGGGCCCTGCCCCGGGCCGGGGCTGATCTCAAGGTATTTCTCTCCTAACAGGCCAAAGGTGCTGATCGAGGCCTCATCATCGGCCCGCACCATCACGCTTGAGGGCAGCCGAATACTCAGCTGCACCTTGGGCCCTTCTTGTTTGGAGTAGACGATCTTGATCTCTTGCACCTTCCCGACCTCCACCCCGGCATATTGGACCGGGGAGCCATCGGTAATCCCGTTGGCGGAGTCAAACACCACCCGAAGCCGATAGCCGGGCTGGAACGTCGTGGAGAGATCGCCGATCGCAAAGATAAAAATGACGAGCAAGGCGAGGCCCGAGACGATAAACGCTCCGACTTTAATCTCTAACGTCCACCGCTGCGCCATCACCGCTCCCCACGCGCGTGGCCGTGGAATGCGTCATGTGGGATGCGGAATGTGAAACCCCTCCCCGTCCGCATGACGCATTCCCCCTGACGCACCCATGCCGTTTCCATGATGATGTGGTTACCTCAGCCCGGCTCGGCTGTGTGGCGACCAGCCGGAGAGTACGCGGCGATCCGGCAACCCCTCCTTGATGGGCCCGACCGCCTCCCCCTTGATGAACTGCTGGACGATCGGGTTGGCTGAGTGTCGAAGTTCCTCAGGGCTGCCGACTCCAATAAGGCCTCCATTGTAGAGCATGGCGATCCGATCTGCCACTTTGTAGGCGCTGCGCATGTCGTGGGTCACCACCACGGAGGTCACCTTCAAGCGATCCCGCAGCGCCACGATGAGATCGTTGATGATGTCCCCCATGATCGGATCAATGCCGGTCGTCGGCTCGTCGTAGAGGACGATCTCCGGGCTCATGGCGAGCGCCCGAGCCAACCCCACGCGTTTTCGCATCCCGCCGGAAAGCTCCGAGGGAGAGAGCTCTTCCACGCCCTCCAGCCCCACCAGTTGCAGGCATTCGTGGACGCGCTGGCCAATGGCCTCCCGAGACATGGTCGAATGCTCACGCAGCGGGAACCCGACATTCTCGGCGACGGTCATCGAATCAAACAGCGCAGCGCCTTGAAAGAGCATACCGAATTTCAGGCGAATCTCATCCAGCGCGCGGCCGGAGAGCTGCGTGATGTCCGCTTGGTCGATCAACACCCGCCCCTCATCGGGTTTGATCAGCCCGATCATGTGCTTCAGCAGCACCGATTTCCCGCAACCGGAGCGCCCGATGATCACCATCGTCTCCCCGGTCTTGATCGTGAGGGTGACGCGATCGAGCACCTTGTGGGTCTCAAACGACTTGGAGAGCTCCTGGATTTCAATCATCGGTGTCGGTTCGCATGTGTCGTGTTGGCGCGTGGACGCGATCGATCGGACCGGGCTCGTCTCAACGCGCTCACGCGCAACTGGCTAACGCGTCAACGGTCTTCATCTCCACACGAAATAGAACAACGCGGTGCACACGCAGTCCGCCGCAATGATGAGGATGAAGGAGGTCACGACCGCCACCGTCGTCGAACGACCGACCCCTTCCGCACCCCCTTCCGTCCGGAACCCTTCGAAGCAGCTCACGATACAGATGATCATGCCGAAGATGAACGCCTTCAGCAGTCCCGAGGTCAGATCTTTAAACGCCAGCGGCAAGGTGGTCATCTTCCAGTAGAGGCCGGGCAGAATGCTCAACTTCATCGTCCCCACGAGGAACCCACCGAAGATACCGATGGCATCCGCCCACAGGGTCAGCAAGGGGAGTGCGAGGAGCATGGCGACGAATCTGGGCACGACGAGGAACCGCACGGGATCGGTCGCCAGCGTCATCAGGGCGTCGATTTGCTCGGTGACCTTCATCGTGCCGAGTTCCGCGGCGATCGCGGAGCCCACACGGCCTGCCACAATGAGCGCCGTAATGACGGGACCGATTTCTCGCACCACGGAGAGCGCCACCAAGCTCGCGATGTAGATCTCCGCAGCGAGCTTTTGCATCTGGTACGCGCTCTGGAACGCCAGCACCATCCCGATGAACAGCGAGGACACCGCCACGATGAACCACGACTGGACCCCGACCTTCCACAACTCATGCAGCACCGCCTTGCCACGAAGGGGCCGGCAGCAGGCCCCGCCGACCGTCTGCGCAAAGAGCAGGCAGAGGCTGCCGGCGTACCAGAACAGCTCCACCGCCCACGCGCCGGCGATCGCCGTGGTCTGAAGGAACGACGCGTTGAGCCGCTCGATCATGAGAGGAGGCCGACCACAACACAAACGTCCACCCTCCACAGCCGACCGTCAACAGGACGCCGCGCACGCGGCATCGCGCCGGACGGCCGATGGGACCTGGTGGACGTCTTCACTGTAGAGCTCTAGTTCGCCGTTGCGGGGGGCTCCACCGCGACGCGCTCTTCGAATTCGAGCGCCTCGCCGCTCCGGAAGACATGGAGCGCCGCCCCGGGTTTCACCCGCTTGGCGATGACCGACTCGGCGAGGGGATCTTCCAGCAACCGTTGAATGACGCGCTTTAGGGGCCGCGCGCCGTAGACCGGATCGAAGCCTTTCTCCACCAGGAGTTCCTTGGCCGATTGATCCAGCTCGATGGCAATGCCCTGCTCGCGCAACCGCTCCTTCACCAGGCCGATTTCCAGCTCCACGATCTTCACCAGCTCCTCTTGCGAGAGCGGGTGGAAGACGATGACTTCGTCGATCCGGTTGAGGAACTCCGGCTTGAAGGTGCGTTTGACCTCATCGAGGAGCTGGCCCTTCATCTGCTCAAAAGTCACCTCTGCTTTCGTCGGCGTAAAGCCGATGCTCCCCTGCTTCTTGAGGAGCTCCGCGCCCAAGTTGGAGGTCATGATCAAGACGGTGTTGCGGAAGTCGACCCTGCGGCCGAAACTGTCCGTCAATCGACCGTCCTCCAACACTTGGAGGAGGATGTTGAACACGTCCGGGTGCGCCTTCTCGATCTCGTCTAACAAGATCACCGAGTAGGGCCGACGACGGATCCGCTCGGTCAGCTGGCCCCCTTCTTCATAGCCGATATAGCCCGGCGGAGCTCCGACGAGCCGGGAGACGTTGAATTTCTCCATGTACTCGGACATGTCAAGCTGCACGAGCGCGTCTTCATCGCCGAAAAGAAATTCGGCCAGGCCGCGCGCCAGCAACGTTTTCCCGACCCCGGTGGGCCCCAGGAAGATGAAGGATCCGATGGGCCGCTTGGGATCCTTGATGCCGGCGCGCGAACGCCTCACCGCGCGCGCGATCGCGGTGATCGCTTCCTCTTGGCCGATGATGCGCTTGTGGATAGCCTCCTCCATCTTGAGGAGCCGCTCGGTTTCTTTCTCTTCAAGCCGCACCAGCGGAATGCCGGTCCACTTGGAGGTGATCAGCGCGATGTCTTCTCCGGTGATTACCGGCATCGCTTCCCCCTTGGTCTTCTTCCAGTCGCCTTTCACTTTCTCCAGTTGCTCTCGCGCTTCGCGTTCCTGATCGCGCAGCGAGGCCGCGAGCTCAAAGTCCTGCCCCTTGATGGCCGCTTCTTTCTCCTTGCGGATCTGCTCGATCTTCTCCTCCAGGTCCTTGACCTCCGGAGGGACCGTCAGCACGGAGAGCCGCGCGCGGGAACCCGCCTCATCGATGAGGTCGATCGCCTTATCGGGCAAAAAGCGGCCGGGGATGTAGCGGTCGGAGAGCTTCGCGGCCATTTCCAGCGCTTCATCGAGATACTTGACGCGGTGGTGCGCTTCATATTTATCCCGCAGCCCCTTGAGGATCTCGATGGTCTCGCTGACCGAGGGCGGCTCGACGATGATCGTTTGGAACCGCCGCTCCAGGGCGGCGTCCTTCTCGATGTACTTGCGATACTCATCCAGCGTCGTGGCCCCGATGCACTGGATCTCGCCGCGGGAGAGCGCTGGCTTCAAGATGTTGGACGCATCGATGGCCCCTTCCGCCGAGCCGGCCCCGACGAGCGTGTGGATCTCGTCGATGAAGAGCATCACGTTTTCGGTCCGGCGGATCTCATCCATCACCGCCTTGATCCGCTCCTCAAACTGGCCGCGGTATTTCGTCCCCGCCACCATCAGGGCCAGATCGAGGATGATCACTCGCTTGTCCCGCAGGATCTCCGCCACGTCCCCCTTGATGACCTTCTGCGCCAGGCCTTCCACGATGGCGGTCTTGCCGACCCCGGCCTCGCCCAGCAGCACCGGGTTATTCTTCGTCCGCCGCGCCAGGATCTGGATGACCCGTTCGATCTCTTCTTTTCGGCCAATGACCGGGTCCAGCTTTCCCTCGCGCGCCAGCTGGGTGAGGTCGCGCCCAAACGCATCCAGGGCCGGAGTCTTCGTTCGGATGCCGCCCTGGCCGCCCGTCGGGGCGGGGCTCGAAGAGCCCAAGAGCGTAATGACTTCGTTCCGGACGCGGTTCAGGTCCAACCCCAGGTTCATCAACACCTGCGAGGCCACCCCCTCGCCTTCGCGGATGAGGCCGAGGAGGAGATGCTCGGTGCCGATGTAGTTGTGCCCCAGGCTGCGCGCCTCTTCCATCGCCAGCTCAATGACCTTCTTCGCCTTGGGAGTAAAGGGGATGTCGCCGGAGACCATCGTGCTGGGCCCGCTTTGGACCAGCTTCTCCACCTCAAGACGGATTTTCTCAGGCGAGAGGCCCAGCTTCTGCAGGACCGCCGCGGCCACGCCTTCCCCCTCGCGGATGAGGCCGAGGAGGATGTGCTCGGTCCCGATATAGTCGTGGTTAAAACGCTTGGCTTCCTCTTTCGCCAAGAGGATTACTTTCCGAGCTCGTTCTGTAAATTTATTGAACATGCGAGACTCCCCGTGTTGTCTGAATTATGTTTGCCCGCCGAGCTGGCTCCGGATCAGTTGCGCGCGTTTGGCGTCGCGCTCTTTCGCGGTGAGCGCCTTCCCCTCGAGCTTCTGCAAGTGAGCCGGCTGCGAAAAGATGAACAGCTCGTTCACCTTCACTCGATCCAACCCGTTTCCGCCAGAGGGAGATCCGCCGTTGGCGGACATGAGACCGAGATCCACCCCGAGACGGACCGCCGAGAGCAGATCAAGCGCCTCGCCGGAATTCATCGTTTTCGCATGGCGCAGGATCCCAAAAGCGCGCCAGATGCGGTCCTCAAGTTGGATCCGGTTGTTGGCCATCAACGACTCGCGAGCCGCTTGCTCCTGGTGGATCACTTCTTTCAGGATACGCTCAAGGTTCTCCAGAATCTCCTCTTCGGAACGACCCAAAGCGACTTGGTTCGAAATTTGGAAGAAGTTGCCGGACGCTTCGGTGCCCTCCCCATAGAGCCCCCGAGCGGTCAGCCCCAGCTTCGTAATGGTGTGCAGCACCTTGTTGATCTGCTTGGTGATGACCAGCGAGGGCAAGTGCACCATCACCGAGGCGCGCATCCCCGTACCCGTATTCGTGGGGCAGCAGGTGAGGTAGCCCCAGTCCGTTGCATAGGCGTACGGGAGGACTTCGGAGAGCTCGTCATCCAGTTCGTCAATGAGCGTCCACGCGTCGTGCAGATTCAACCCGGACTGCATGACTTGAATCCGCAGGTGATCTTCCTCGTTGATCATGATGCTGATCACCTCGCCCGGCCCGATGGCCACCCCTTTCTGATCGGGGTGCACAATATGCTCGCGGCTGACGAGGTGGCGCTCGACGAGGAACTGGCGGTCCACCTCATCCAGCCCCCCCATCTCAAGCAGCAGGGGGTGCTTCAGCTTGAGGCTGCGGCCCAACCCGTCTCGGACAACCGCCAGGACCTCGCGCTGCGAGACTTTCGTTGCCCGGGTGGCAAAGAGGTGCTTGTCGAGATTTCTGGCCAGCCGGATGCGGCTTGAGATCACGATCTCCGACACCGGCCCCGCCCCACGGAGCCATTCGCTCGGTTGTTTGATCAGCTCATCTAACTCTTTTGGCATCGTCGTCCACTCTGCTAGGTCTTGCTCTTGGATTTGGCTTGCTGCTCTTGCTGCTCGAGCCTGCGAATCTGATCCCGAAGCTTGGCCGCTTCTTCAAACTCCTCGTGTTCAATCGCGTGTTCCAGCTTGCGCTTCAGATCCAACAGCTCCGTCTTGGTGATCTTCGACGACTTGATCAGCCGAACCGGCGACTTTCCGACGTGGATCGGCGAGCCGTGGATCCGCTTCAGCAAGCCGCCCAAGCTGCGCTTGAACGTCGTGTAGCATTCGGCGCACCCCAGCCGTCCTACCTTGCGGAAATCGTCGTAGGTCATCCCGCAGGTGGGGCAGGCTTTGGTGGAGACCTCTTCGGGCTCTTGCGTCTTGCCGAAATCCGCCAGCCCCGAGAGCAAATCGGCCAACCCGAAATGGCTCTCCACCTGAGCGCCCTTCTGGTTCGCGCAGGCTTCGCACAGATGCAGTTCGGTCATCTGATCGTTGACGATCTCGGTCAGATGGACCGTCGCTTGCGCCTGTTTGCAGACTTCGCAGAGCATCGCCGCCTCACTCTCTCTAGAACCGGTTTCATACATCCCTCTGTGCGGCGGGTGGCAGCCGATCGGGCCCGCCCCATGAAGGGATGTATGAAACCACTTCTAGTCTACCAGGTTTTACACGTGACGTCGTCAACGAGGTACCGCCTTCTTCTGCGATGCTGCGTCTGCTCTGCCTGCCGCGCTGCCTGCCTGTGCCGTTGGCACGGCAGACAGGCGCTCGGCGCAGGCAGGCGCTTCTGCGTGTGTCACGTCAAACTGAAGCACCACCCGGCGACACGGGTCAGGGCTCAACGCTCACACGCGGCGATCAGTAGCGGACCCCTTCGGTTTTCGTCAACTGGCGAAAGCCCTGTTGCAGTCGCTTGGTGACTGGACCGGGCGAGCCTTTGCCAATGACGCGGCCATCGATCTTGACCACGGGCACAATCTCTGCGGCGGTGCCGGTCAAAAAGACTTCCTCCGCGTTGAAGAGGTCATGACGGGTGAGCAGCTCCTCCCGCACGATCAGCCGCTGCCGGACGCCAAGCCCCATCACGGTCTGCCGGGTGATCCCCCGGAGGACCCCGATATAGGGGGGCGGGGTCAGCAGGTGTCGACGTTTCACGATGAAGAGGTTCTCTCCGGTGCACTCGGTGACGTAGCCGGAGGGCGATAACATGATCGCCTCTTCGTAGCCCGCGTTGAGGGCTTCGATCTTGGCCAGGATGTTGTTCAGGTAGTTCAGCGATTTGATCTGCGGATTGAGGGCTTCTGGCACATTCCGCTGGGTCGCCACCGTGATCAGCTCCAAGCCTTGCTCGTAGAGCTTCTTGGGGTAGAGCTCGATCCGATCGGCAATCACGAACACCGTCGGCTGCACGCACTTGCGTGGATCCAACCCGAGGTCGCCTTCCCCCCGCGTGACCACGAGCCGGATGTACGCATCGTGGAGCGTATTGATCCGAAGGCTCTGTTTCACCACTTCGATCAGTTCGGCGTTGCTGAGCGGAATCTTGAGCATGATGGTGTGCGCCGACTCGAAGAGCCGGTCGATATGCTCCCGCAGCTTGAAGATCAACCCGTCGTACGAGCGGATTCCCTCAAACACCCCATCGCCATAGAGCAGGCCGTGGTCGAACACCGACACGACCGCTTTCGACTGATCCACAAATTTCCCGTTCAAGTAGACTTTCACGTCAGCTCCTCCTTCAGCGCGCGATGCCCCATGGCTTCAAGCTGCACGCGGCAGGCATCGGGATACGCGTGGCGTGCGACGGGATGACGCCGGGCGCCTTCACCCTGCGGCGTTCTTCGAGATGTCCTGGACGATACGCCCGTCTTCCAGCAGGACGATGCGATCGGCCAACTCGGCCAATCTCGCTTCATGGGTCACCAAGACCAGCCCGACCCCTCGCCGGCGATGCACGCGCGCCAGCAAGTCGATCACCTCAGCGCCGGTTTTCGAATCCAGATTACCAGTCGGCTCATCGCACAGCAAGAGTTTCGGGTCATTGACGAGCGCCCGGGCGATCGCCACGCGCTGCTGTTCTCCCCCGGAGAGCTCGCGGGGCCGATGGCGCATCCGGGCGCTGAGGCCAACTTGCTCGAGGCAACTCGTCGCGCGCGTTCGCAAGGCCCGAGCCGCCTGATGCCCGTTGACGAGGCCGGGCAAACAGACATTTTCCAACGCGGACAGCTCCGGCAGCAAGTGATAAAACTGGAAGACAACGCCGATCGTGTGATTCCGGAACTTCGCCCGCTCCGCATCGCTGAGGCTCGAGACGCTCCGTCCGTTCCACACGACCGTACCCCTGGTGGGGGTATCAAGCCCGGCCAACAGGTGCAGGAGCGTGGACTTCCCCGCCCCCGAAGGGCCCATGATGGCCACAAACGCTCCAGCCTCGAGCTGCAGCGAGACGCCCTTCAGCACCTCGAGCGTGACTTTGCCCATCACGTACTGTTTATATACGTCACGAGCTTCAATCATCGCCCCGTCAAAGAATCCTGGTCATTCGCAGCTATCGGGACGCTGCTCTTTTCGCCATCGCTTGCGTTGAGCGAAAAGAGCAGTGTCCCGGCTTGCAAGCCCGGCGGGATCGGCACAACCGTTCTACTCATAGCGCAGGGCTTCGACAGGAGCCAGGTGCGCCGCGCGGATCGCCGCGTAGGCGCCCGCCAGCACGGTCAAGAGAAACGTTGCCCCCGCAATCCCGATGACATCCGAGAGGTCAATGTGGGTCGGGATGTGATCCAGATAGTAAATCGTCGGGGGGAACAGCGACACCCCGAAGACGCGCTCAAGCCACCGGGCGATGGCATCCAGATTCCAGGTCACCGCAACGCCCAGGGCCAGCCCGATGCTGATCCCCACGATCCCGATCACGCAGCCCTGCGAGAGAAAGAGCGCGGCGATGGACGTCCGGGTCGCTCCCAGCGCCCTGAGGATGCCGATATCTTTGGTCTTCTCCATGACGATCATGATGAGCATCGCGAGGATGTTCAGGGCCGCCACCACAATGATCAATGTCAGAATGAGAAACATGACGGTCTTCTCGATTCGCAGCGCGCCAAACAGCGCCGGGTTCAACTCCATCCACGTCCGCACGCGATAGGCCGCCTCAAGCCGCCGGTCGATCGCGCCGGCGAGGTCCGGGGCGCGCTCGAGGGAGTCCACTTTCACTCCAACGCCGCTCACCAACCCGTCCAGCCGATACAGTTGTTGGGCTGCTGAAAGCGTCACCGCGACGAGGCTGGAGTCGTATTCATACATGCCGGAGCGGAACAGCCCGCTGATCGTCAGCTCATGCGTCTTGCCGTCCGCGGGACTCATCAGCAGCAGCCGGTCTCCGGGGGCTGCCCGGACAAGCGCGCTCAGTTCGGTGCCGATCGCCGCTTCATCATCGCGCGCCGGCAGATGGCCCATGATCAGGTAGTCCGCCAACCGGTTGACACGCGATTCCCGTTCCACGTCGATCCCGCGCACCAACACGCCGAAGGCCTGCTCAGGCAACCGGAGGATCGCCTGGCCGGAGACGAATGGGCTGACACCTACGACGTGCTCCATCGCGGAGAGGCGTCGCATGAGTTCCTCGGAGTCTCGCACGCCTTGCGGCGTATCGACGATCACCTGGGCGTTGGTGCCGACGAGCTTCTCTTTCATCTCGTGATCAAAGCCGCTCATGACCGCCATGACCACGACCAAGGCGAAGACCCCCACCGTGACCCCGGCCATGGACAGCACCGCAATAATCGAGATGAACCGCTCCCGCCGCTTGGCGAACAGGTACCGCAGCCCTAACCAGAGTTCGTAACGCATCATGGATGACTAATAAGGAAAGCTCGTCAGGACGTCAAGAGGTGCGCCCCGCTCATTCATCTGCCATCCAAACGTCCGTAGGTATATAGCCTTTCCCATCCATTACACTCAAGCTTTTCTTGTAATCCCCCGAGAACTCCGCTTTTTCTCAACGCTTCTTCGCTTCGAAAAACATTTCA
>JACPXS010000039.1 GCA_016196415.1 Candidatus Omnitrophota bacterium | reverse complement strand
GCGCTGCCCTTGACGTCCACCGATTTAGCGACAACCGAGCCAAACACCTTGGCGTTGCCGGTGATGGTAATCGTCGCATTGGGCCCATACAAGGCGCCATAGAATTGTGTCGATCCGGTGATGGTGCCTTCTTCCAATGTCGCCCCGGAACTGGAGGTCATCAGGATCACGACCTGCTTGGGATCCGCAGGCACCCCAATGAGCGAATTCCCTTTTGCCGTCAACGAGCCTGTGAGGTACACCGTTACCGGGCCGCTTGCGGTCAGCGTCCCGCCGCCTTGGAGGGTGAGGTTGTGGTAGCAATACGTCCCCGGTGCGAGGGTGGCCGTGGTATTGCCGCCGACGGTGTAGTCGCTGCACGTCAACCCTGCCGGAACGCTCACGGAGACCATCGGGAACACCGTGGGTTGCGAAACCACATCCTGGGTATCGGTCGGCGGGCTGGTTCCTCCCGTGATGAAGACCGGGTCGTAGCCCGAGACGACCGACGCGGGATTCGACACCTCAGGGCCAACCGCCACCTGGCCATCAATGAAAATGCTTCCGCCGATGGTCACCCCGCCGGTGATCACCGAGTTCGTTCCGATGTCCCCGTGATGGCTCAGGTTGTACCCCGGTGAGTTCGGGTCGTTGTTGTAGGGGCCATGGGTGGAGTCGTAGCTGTCAGTAAACGCGCTTCCACTGACGTTGATGTTGGAGTCGCCAAACAGCGCGAATTGGAACATGGACTGCGGGGTCAGCCGATAGATGGCTTCCACCCGCCGCTGCTCCTGCTGGCTGGTCCCCTGCGCCACCACGCGGTAGAGTTGATCGCCGACCAGTTGCGGAGGTTGCTCGATGGTGAATGACCCGGTGGACAAGGTGGCGGTGGTCACATCATCGCTGGATACCGAAAGCGTGCGCATATTCATGATCGCTTGGTCAAGGGCGGCATCGGCCAATTGGAGGGCCGCGAACTGGTGGTGCAGGCGAAAACCCGTTTGGCGCTGGGTCATCCCATGGAGCAGAATCGTGGACCCCAGCACGGTCAGCACGACCATCGTGCCGAGCGTGGTCACCAGGAAGAAGCCCTGGCGATCTCCCCGATCGCGCGTCCTTCCAAGCGGACTGATTGATCCATCCATGGCCATTCCTTAGTTTCGCAATTGAATGATCGCGGTGGATCCGGTCACGATGGTTCGCTGGTGCGGCGTGCTCTTTTGGAGCGTGAGGCGGACTTTCACCTCATCCGGCAAGAGCGACGCATCGCTCGTCGCATCCTGAAACACCGCGTCGGAGACATCGCCGGCGACGACTTGACTGGTTCCCCCCACCACCCGCGTGAGTTGCTGGCTAGCCGGCACATACTGATACTGGATTGGATTCATCGCATCCCACTCGATCTGGCCTGCGGCATCGATGATCAATCCATTGAGGTCTTGATCGGTCGGCAGGTAGAACGTCACGGCCGTCTTGTCTGCCGCGATCGACACATTGGGCGGGCTGCCGGCGGCGCCGCGCGTGGCGTGCCGAAGCTCCCGGCCGATCCGATCCAGCGTCAACTGCGTTCGCGCGCGAAGGTCGCTTTGATAGGTGGAGGTTTCCCACAGATCGACGAGCCGATTCCCAAAGATGAAAAAGGCGCCGCCGATCACGATGAGGATGCCGCTCACCACGAGCAGCTCAATCAACGTGAAGCCCCGCCGCCGGCGGAGCCCCCCGGGGGGCATGCCCGGGGCTCCTTCTGGGACGCCCGTCCCTCGCGTTCGCTCGGGATCGCTCGGCCAGGATTCCGAGGCCGGAGGCCGAGTGAGCGAACGTCGAAGGACCGAGCGAGGGCCCCCGGCCATGGCCGGGGCCTGAGTCGAAGGGTCGTCCATTCCACTCACCCGCTCGTTCTCATCGTTGAAAGCGTGACGCCCATCTGACGACCATGGCTCTGCCAAGTCGCGGTCGCCAGCACCTCAAGACGGCCGACAGCCTGAACCGGGTACGTCACGGTAATCTGCTCACCGGACAACCGGTAACCGCCGATGAGCGCGCTGTAATCGCTCGCGCCGCCATCCGCCACCCCGGCAGGAAACGCGGTCAAGAGGTTTGAAAAGGAGGTGGCATGGACGTGTTCCATGACCGCTTCCAGATCATTGACGGCCATCATGGTTTCGGTGGCGCCGTCTGCCAACCGGTTTGCGGACAGATAGGTCCCGAGAATGGCTCCCCCGGCCACCAGAAAAATCAAGAGGGCCAGCAGGATCTCGGTAAGCGTCACCCCACGCTGGGGCTGTGCACGTCCTCTGTCCTCGACGTTCCGGTTCATGATCCGTCCGCGCTGTGCTCGCCTCCGCTCTTCAAAGGATTCCCGTCGGTCGTTGATGACGACATCGGCGCCGAGCGCCGTAAAGACGGCCACAACCCCTAAGGCCGTCGCCATCACGGCCCCCCGCTGATTCATCGACGGCTCCTCCTCGTCCTACTCCTTCCACCAGGCGCCCTTGACGATTTCCACAGCGAACGGGCTGAAGGGCGGTATGCTCGTCCCGCTCGCGAAGGATGTCTCGTAGGACCAGTTTCGGATCGGCGCGGTGTACTGGGGGTTGCCGTACTGCCAGTTGCCGGTCGCGATCTCACTGTTCCAGAGCGAGACGAACGAGCCGGTGATGGTGAGGGTCACCCCAGTCCACTTCTCGTGGAGCCGCGGGTAGTTCTCGAGCCCGCCGTTGTAGTTGCCGGTCGTGGTCGTCTTGATGCCGGCGATGAAAGCGCTGTTCACCGTCGTCGCCGTCGGGATGCGGTTGTCGATGGGCTGGGTGTCCTTGTTGTCGTCCCAGCTGTTGGAGAGGAGGTTGAGGGCATCCGCGATAACCGCCACGGGCTTCTTGGTGACCGTGTTGAAGGTCCCCTTGATGTAGACCGGATCGTTGGAGACGACCGTCAGGCCGCCGGCCCGGTAGATCTCGGAGCCGTTGATGAGGCGGATCCCCGGCTGCTCGGTGGCAATCGCATCGTCCCGCGTCGCATAGATCAGTCCATTCGTGGGCAGGAAATTTGCGCCGCTGGGGCTCCCCGGCGGGTCGCCGGGAAGGTAGCCCGCCAGCTTCTTCAAGTCGATCTCGGTCATGCGAATCGTCTTCCCCTCCCGGTTGTTGTAGAAGGTCGTCGTGCTCTGGATCGTGCCCGCCGGGACCGGCAGTGGGTTGCCGTTCTTGTCCGTGATCGTGCCGTTGACGATCCGGACGTCCGCCTGCGTGTGGTAGTAGCCGCCGGGCGCGATGGAGCCCACGACTGGGACAGCGCGCTTCGTGACCCCGTGGACGTCCGACTTCACCGTCCCGAGCCAGCGGGTCTGGGATTCCGCCGTCCACGTTGGGCTGTTGCTGTCCAGCCCGGTCATCGCGACGTACGTCGACATCCCGGCCTTCTTGATCTGCACGATGCCGTTCATCGGGGTTGTGCTGTCCTTGCGCCGGTTGTAGATCTTGCCGAACGCCCGCACGTACTCGCTGTTGACGGTGAGGAGCGACCCGGCACCGAGGTACATGTCCGCATTGCTATGGACCCGGCCGGCGAGCGTCGTGTCCGGCCCCGGCAGCCATTCGAGGTCGCCGTCGTAGAAGACCGCGTGCTGGAAGGAGTAGATGAGCCGCCGGGCGACCACCTGGTTCAGCGTCACTGTGACCCCAGGGGCGGTGGGGTGCTGGACCGTCGTCCGAACGCGGTAGTTCTTCACGAAGATGTTGATGCCGTCGGGGTCCGGCACCGTCCGGGGGGTCGGCTCGGCCTCCGTGATGATGGAGGAGGCTGTCGCCCCGCTCGAAAACGTCGTCGTGTGCACGCCGGCCGCCGGATAGCGAGGCGCGTTCGCGTCAATCTCGAAGTTCGCGATGGCCTGGGAGAACCTGGAGATCACGTCCTCCAGCGCCCCCTCGGCCAGGTAGAACGCCTCCTCCTGCAACTGCTGCCGCTGCGCGAGGTGGCTCGCGCTCAGGCTGTGGGTGAGGAGCGAGTTCCCCAAGACCGCGATGACGAGAACGACCATGCACGTCAGGACGACCGCCTGCCCCCGTTTCGCGCTCATCGACCCCCCTTAGTTGCGCAATCGGACGATCTCGTTGACCGTCACCGCCGGCAGCGTTCGACCCCCCGGTGTCGTCATCTGCTGCGTGAGCTGCACCCGCAGCTCGTTCGCGCTGAGCGATACGTCCGTCGTGATGTCATCGAAGCGAATCGCTGTCACCTGGGTGGCGAGGACGACCGTCTGCCCCCCTTGGAGGCGCTGGAGCTGCTGCTGGGCCGGCACGTAGACGTACTGGATCGGGTTCGCCACATCCCAGACGAGGTTGCCGTTTGCGTCCACGACCCCTGCCGCCGGGAGATAGAACGTCATCGAGGCGTTCCCAGCAGCAATCAGGATGTTGGGGGGACTGCTGACTCCGGAGCTCGTGGCGGAGCGCAGCTCCGCGACCACGCGGCTGACGGCCAGTTGCACGCTCGTCTGGGAGTGGCTGAACGTGCTGCTCGTCCACCACAGGTCCGAGACGCCGGTGAGCCAGACCGCCAGTACGACGCTGATGGACATCAGGAGACTGCCGACGATCAACGTCTCGACGAGGGTGAACCCCGCCCTGAAGGGCGGGGTGAAGGTCCGGCGCATGGACGATGCAGCTCGTAGGGTCATCAGCTCGCTCGACTCGCTCGCATCGTAGAGAGGCTCCGCTGGTAGTTGCGGTTCCGGTTCGTCCACGTCACTTGCACGACGAGTTCCCGTGGGTCCGCGCTCGTGTTCGGCTGGTGCGTCACGGTGATCTGCTGGTTGGGGAGGGTGTAGCCGCCCACGATCCCGTTATAGGCTCCCGCCACGCCGGTGGGGAACGTCGTGGTGAGCTGAGTGAACGGGGTGGTCTTGATCCGTTCCATCATGTCCTTGAGGTCATTCAGCGCCACCATCGACTGCTGGGAGACTTCGGTCAGGTGCAGGATGGAGTGATACGAGGCGAGGAGCCACACCCCGCCGATGACCGCCACGGTGACGGCCACGAGCAGATCCACCAACGTCATCCCCCGAACCCGATGTCCCATGAGCATTCCCATAAAACAAAAGGCACGAGCTCTTGAAAGGAAGCTCGTGCTTCAGACACATACACCGGCAGCTCAACCGCCCTGCCAGCCGCGCTCCGTCCAGGTGCCCGCGCCCTGCGATGCCGTGCTGCGGGACGCCCACCTGCCGCGGGTGATGAGGGCTTGTGGCTTTGCGTCCTCTCCTTTCGAAGAGTTTGCCCCTCCCCCGCCTGTCGGCGGGAGATCTTTTCGGTTGTCTACCTCAGAGTATACCTGATGGGCCGCTAGGAAAGGAAGGCGCGGGCGAGCGTGGTGACCGCCCAGGCGATCACGCCACAGACGGGAAAGGTGAGGATCCACGCGAGGACAATGTCCCGGGTGACCCCCCAACGAACCGCGGAGAATCGCCGGGTGGACCCGACGCCCATGATCGCGGTGCAGATGGTGTGGGTCGTGCTCAGCGGGATGCCAAGACGCGAAGCCACCTCAATGGTGGCCGCGGCGGCTGTTTCCGCGGCAAATCCATGCACGGGCTCCAGTTTGGTCAGTTTCATACCCATCGTCTTGATGATCGACCACCCGCCAATCGAGGTGCCCATGCCCATCGTGACCGCGCACAGGAGCATCACCCACACCGGCACATGGAAGGTGTGATGCACCCCGCCCAAGAGGAGGACCAAGGAGAAGACTCCGATAAACTTCTGGCCGTCATTGGACCCGTGGCTGAATGCCATGAATGCGGCTGAAAGAATTTGAATTTTTCCAAAGATCCGACGGACGGTTCCGGGTAAGGCGCGCGCGAAGAGCCGGTAGATCAGCGTCATCAGCACGAGACCCCCGATGAAGCCCAAGAACGTGGAGAACGCCAACCCGATGATGACTTTCTTCCATCCGGCCCACTGCAAAATACCGAGCCCCGCCTTGGCAAAACCCGCTCCCGCCAGCCCTCCCAGCAAGGCATGCGTGATGCTGATCGGCAAGCCGAGATAGGAGGCGGGAACGCCCCACAGGACGACCGAGACGAGGGCGCCGCCCACGGTGGTCAGATCCAACGCCTCGGGGCTGATGATGCCTTTGCCGATCGTCGTGGCAACCGCGGTCCCGGACAGGGCGCCAAGGATGTTAAAGAGGACCGCCATGATGATGGCTTGAAGCGGGGACAGCACCCGGGTGGAAATGACGGTCGCGATGGCATTCGTGGCGTCGTTCCAGCCGTTGACGAATTCCGCCGCGAGGACCAGACCTAACACGCACCACAAAGCGAGGTGGGGTTCCATGGCGAATGGCGTGCAGCTAGGCGTTTTTCAAGACGATCCCTTCGATCACGTTGGCGACATCTTCGCACTTATCCGTCGCGGATTCCAGGAACTCATAGAGCTCCCGCCACTTGATCACGACCAAGGGATCAGGCAATCCATCAAACAGCGCGGCAAACGCATCCCGCAACAGCCGATCCCCAACGTTCTCAAGCCGATTGATCTCGATGCAGTGCTCGAGGAGATGCTCACGGCGGAGGTGGCGCAACTTCGGCATGATGTGGTGGATCTCCTGAACCTGCTGCTGGATCACTTTGGCGATCTGCTGGGCCGGCGGGGTGATCGCGGAGACCTTATAGAGGATGAACCGCTCGGTCGCCGCCTCAATCAGATCCAGGACATCGTCAAGCGCCGTGGCGAGCCGATGGATGTCCTCCCGATCAATGGGGGTGAGGAACGTCCGGTTCAGGCGCGTAAAGATCTCGTGGGTGATTTGATCCCCGTCGTGTTCCAATCGCTCGATGCGCTTGGCGTTTTCCGGCAGCGTCTCGAAACGCTCGGTCGCTTCCGCCAGCAGGATGCCCGCCTTGAGCAGAATGCCGGCGAGCTGCTCGAAGAGATCAAAAAATGACTGCTCCTTTGGAATCAGGCGAAATGCCATCTGATCCTCCCTCAGGATGTTCGTCCATTCACCGACGACGGATGCTCACGGCGGAATGCGTGCAGCGTGGTGGAACACGTTACCCCGCTCGTTCCATGACGAGGAGAAGCTTGCCGAACACGTCGCGATGGCTCATCCGTTCCTGGGCCGCCCGCGCTTCGCGCAACGGGAAGACGGTGTCGATCACCGCCCGCAGCGCGCCGTCCCCGATGAGCCGCGTGACGGTCTCGAGTTCCGCGCGCGTGCCCATCATGGACCCGAGGATGGTGAGCTGACGCGAAAAAACATATCGCAGATCAAGCGCCACACTGGGGCCGCTCGTGGCGCCGCAGGTGACCAGGCGCCCGCCTCTGGTCAACAGCCGCAGGCTCCCATCCCAGGTCTGCGGACCGACATGCTCACACACCACATCCACGCCGCGGTAATTGGTGAGCGCCCTGATCCGCTCTTCAAAGGATTCCTGTCGGTAGTTGATGACGGCATCGGCGCCGAGCGCGTCGGCGTTGGAGCGTTTCGCCTCCGATCCCACGGTGGCATACACGGTCGCGTTGAGGTACTTCGCGATCTGCACGGCGGCATGGCCGACGCCGCTGCCCGCCGCGTGGACGAGAACGACTTCTCCCGCCTGGAGCTTGGCCCGTCCCACCAGCATGTGCCACGCGGTAAGGAAGACCAGAGGAAACGCCGCCGCCGCCTCAAAGGACACCGCGGGGGGAATCGGCATCGCGTCATCCGCGCGGGCGCACACGAGCTCCGCATAGCCGCCGTCGCAGGCCGCTCCCCGGATGCCGTAGGTGGCGCACAGGTTGTCGTGCCCCGCTCGACACCACTCGCACTGCCCGCAACTCAACCCGGGAGCGAGGACGACTCGGTCACCGACGTGGACGTTCGTGACTCCGCTGCCCACCCGCTCCACCATCCCCGCGACATCGCACCCTGAAATGTGCGGCAGCGTGATCCGATACGCCGGCATGCCCTGGCGAATCCAAAGATCCAGATGGTTGATCGAGCAGGCCTTGACGCGAATGAGGATCTGGCCGGCATCGCAACGAGGGTCGGGGCGTTCGGCGTATTCGAGCACCTCCGGCCCCCCATGGCGTCGGAAGACGACGGCGTTCATCGCAAGCGTTGGCGTGTTAGCGCGTTGGCGCGTTTACGAACGCGAACAGTCAGACACGGCCGTTGGGGACGCAGGCCAGGTTGTCCCAATGATGAGCGACGAATTTGCTCGATTCAACCCGCCAACGCGTAAACGCGCGAACTCGCAACGTTGTCAGCTCAGGGCGTTGATCGTCGCTTCCAGGTCGTTGGTCCGCAAGACCAGCGCGCCCTCGCGCTGAGAAGCTGACGCAGTGCAGTAGGCATATTCCAGGTTGATCCCCGCTTCGGCAAGATGCTCGGCGATGCCGGCAAGCGCCCCGATCGTATTGGGCACATCCATCACAATCACATCGTGTCGCTGCACCATCGCGTGCATCCGGGAGAGCACCGCCTCAGCCTCCTTTGGCTGATCCACGACCATCCGGACAATCGCGTGATCCACGGTATCCAGGATGGAGAGCGCCAAGATATTGACGCGGGCATTGGCGAGTGCTTGGCAGGTTCGGGCGAGCATGCCGGGACGGTTGTCCATGAAGACCGCCATCTGTGGGACAATCTTCAGCATGAGACGCCCTCCCGAGTTGTCAGGCGGCAGTAAGCAGTAGGCAGGCAGCAGCGAACCAATGCAGCACAGTCCTGTCTCGAGGTCTTCCAACCCTCCCCGTTTTCTGCCATCTGCTTCCTGCCTTCTGCCTACTGGAACTCCCGATCACGCTATCGCTTGGCCTGTTGGCGCTTAAACCGAGCCCAGGCCGCCAATGCCTCCTGTTCAGAGGCGAAGTGGCTGCTGAAACACGGCACGCCATCCACTGAAACGACCAGATGCCAGCGCAACGGAGGGCGTGACGAACGCTCAAGGCGCGGCACAAATCGGCGGCCGCGGATGATCGAGGCCTCCAGGGTCTTCGTGTGGGGCTCGCGGGATTTCGATGTCAGAGCCGCGCCGCGCTGGACCAGCAGGCGCCTAAGCAGTGGCGGGGGATCCACAAACTCGATGCCGACGTCAAACAGAAATGGCGGGGCCTCGCGCAAATCTAACCGCTGGACCACCCAGGTGACTCGACCGGTGCATCTCACGGGACGCCCCGTCCGCAACGATTCGGGCGCGGTTCCCTGCCCGGTGCGCTCAGAGGAACCGCCGGCCGCGGTGGCGGTGAGCTGCATCTGCACAAGCGAACGGACCTGAAGCTCTTCCTGGAGGCGCAGGCACAGCCCTCCCTCGCTGATATTGACGACGGGATCAGCAACAATCGACCGGCGGGTCCGGAGCAGGTTGATGGCCACGCGCGCAGTCCACTCAGACCGAGCGAACTGACGCCGTTCTTGAATCGATGACGCAGCTGGCATGGCCATGGCGCTATTCTAACGACCTTTCCTATCCCTCGCAACCCCTTGCAGGAATCCCGCCGGCTCCGTAGAATAAGCCCATGGCTCCGTCACTCCTGCCGGCGAGCAAACGCACGGGCAAG
Source organism: Candidatus Omnitrophota bacterium (assembly GCA_016196415.1). The sequence goes on along the minus strand of JACPXS010000039.1, from coordinate 2,485 downwards.
ATCCTCGGGGTCCTGGAACGAGCCTACCCTGATGCGACCTGTTCCCTACGCTTCACCAACCCCTTGGAACTCTTGGTGGCGACCATCCTCTCGGCGCAATGCACGGATGCGCTCGTGAACACGGTGACGGCGGAGCTGTTCAAGCAGTACACCGCCGCGACGGACTACGCCACCGCGACCCTCGCGGCGCTCGAGCGCGACATCGCGCGGGTCAACTTTTATCGCACGAAGGCCAAGAGCATCAAGTCGGCCTGCCAGATCCTGGTCGAGCGCTTCGATGGCCGCGTGCCCAATCGCATGGAAGACCTGATTCAGTTGCCCGGGGTCGCGCGCAAAACCGCCAACGTCGTGCTCGGCAACGCCTTCGGGATCCAAGCGGGAATCGTCGTGGACACCCACGTCATGCGCCTGAGCCAACGCCTTGGTCTGACCACCCACACCAACCGGGACAAGATTGAACAAGACCTGATGGGGCTCGTTCCCCCACCGCGATGGACCCGCTTCGGCCACCAGATGATCCGGCATGGCCGGAGGATCTGCACCGCCAAGGCCCCCCAGTGCGGCGCGTGCCCGATCGGGCACGCGCTCTGTCCCTCGTACCAGCCCTAATCAACTCCTGCAATCGCCTGCGCGAGGAACGTCCGATCCTCGTCGGTGAATTGCCCCTGCAGCGCTGCAGCGCGGCCCCGCCGGCTCATTTTCTTCCACGTCTTCCTGAGAATCTCGCGCATGGTGTCATCCGGCGTTTTGGCTCTGAGCTCGCTGAACTGCGTCTGGAGGAAGACAAGGCACAGGGCGTCTTCAAGCGTCTGCGTCTTTGGATCCTCCGGAAGCCGGCGCTTGCTCATGATCGTTTGGACGCGCTGGATCATCGCCTCCGGATATCCCGCCTGCCGCATCAGCCCCCCCACGGTGTCGGCGTGAAAGGCTTTGAGCGTCTCGCGCCAACGGAGGTAGCCGCGCCGATTCATCTCATACCGGTGTCTCGGAATCGTCCAGCGACGGACATGTTGGCCGTGCGCGGCGATGCGCAACGCTTCCGACCCATGCGGATCCAGCCGCCTCACCCAATCGCTGACCCGCTGGGCGTAGAGGCGCTCGCGCGGATGCGGCACGCCGTTGATCAGTTCCTGATTGGGATCCTGGCTGTTCAACTGATCAATCTGCTCGATGACCTTCGCGAAGCGCTCAGATGGCATGCCACTGCTCCCAATCAGGGGGACGCTTGGCCGATCCCTCCCCGCGCGGGGACGGCGCTGCTGGTGTCCGCCTTACCGAAGGCGACTTCGTGGTCTGCTGGCGTGCAACGGTGGGAGCGCTAGGGCACGCGGGCTCGCCCAGCGTAGGGGCGGCACGAGGTGGGGATCATACCGAAGGCGATGCCGTCGCAGCCAGCCGAAGAGCTCGGTATACCGCTGGAGAAACCCGTCTACATCCACGCCGAGAAACTCTGGTCGATACTTGCGCAGGTACCGGCTCGAGGAGCGGTAGAGGCTCATCGCCCCGCCGGGATTTCCTCCGGACCAATGATGGAAGGCGACGGCCGCTTGGATCAACCCTTTGTAGAAATCGCGGGCGCGCCCCTCAGCCTGAAGCCAGAGCCGCTCCAAGACATCATGGCACTCGAAGAAGCGGTGGTGGTTGTAGAGCACCAGGCCTTCTTCCAACCTGGGATCCCGCGCGATCGGCGGTGCCGCCTGAACTGGACGAATCCTAGCGGCTTGCGGCGCGCGTGGATGCCACGCGGCGCTCCGGACGCGAGGCGCGCGTGCTCGCCGCCTGGACTCGGATCGCCTGGAGGACCGCTTCGGGGTGGCCATCGACACTCACGTTGGGGAAGATCGCGGCAATGCGGCCCTGCCCATCGATGATGAACGTGGTCCGCTCAATACCCCAATATGTGCGGCCGTACATCGATTTCTGCTTGTAGACCCCGTAGGCCTTGGCGATGGACGCATCGGGGTCGCTGAGCAATGGAACGCTCAGGCGAAACTTCTCCGCAAAGCGCCGATGGGAATCCGCATCGTCGCGGCTGACCCCCAGGACCACCGCGTGTTCCTTGGTGAACTGCGAGAGCGCATCGCGGAACCCGCAGGCTTCCTTAGTGCAGCCTGGCGTGTCATCCTTGGGATAGAAATACAAGACGACCGTCTTGCCTCGCAAGCGGGCTAGCTCGATGGTGTCGCCGCTTCCCGTCTTCAGGCGAAACGCTGGGGCGCGATCGCCCACGGTCAGTGTGCGGGGTGGCATGATGATGCTCCTCGTGCCCTTCCGGCGCGCTCCTTCTGGAGCGGGCCGTGGGGCTCCACGGGCGAAGGAGGGTGAACCGTCGGGGGCTCACCGTTTCTCGCGCAGCACCCCGGCCAACGCTTCAAAGACGGCGGGAGTGATCCCGCCCGCCATCAGCATCCCGTTGACCACATAGGTCGGCGTGCTGGAAATCCCGAGCTTGGCGGCCTGCTCAATATCCCGCTTGACCGCCTCG